>NZ_JAJDMK010000016.1:0-36691 GCF_020593575.1 Holdemanella sp. DFI.5.55 | reverse complement strand
ACTATTATTGTACGCTATTTCTCGTCAAAAATCAACCATTTGTTGTGACAGAGCCAAAGGAAATATCTTTTACTACGAGGTAAAAAAGGAATCAGATGCGCATAATGCTGATTCTGTGAGAGTAAAGGATGTACCCATGACATTCGATATAGGGGTCTGCCCATTATAAAATGATTTTTTTAAGGAATTATAAACGAAAATGAATTTATTAAAAAAAACGTTATTTTTATGGTATATTTAATATTGGTTTTGAAATATGATTTTAAAAATCATGCTTCATATTGAAAAGTAGGAGGATAAGGGTTTATGGCTTATAAGAAAATGTCTCGTAATGATGCTTATATGAATGTAGCTAATGTAGAAGATGATGAAGATGTTATTGATCTTCTTGAAGTAGCCCGTGCTATTTTAAAACATATTAAATTAATTATTTTACTTTCTGTTGTATTTGGTGCAGGCGGATTTTTTGGAACTAAGTTATTGATTGCTCCAACGTATACAGCGAGTACTTCAATTTATTTAACACCTCAGATTAGTGAGAGTGGTTCTTTGGATTATAATTCACAGATGGCCAATAGTAAGTTGGTTACGAATGCGGTGAATTTATTAACACAGAACAATATTATGTCTGAAGTAGCTAAGGATGTTGGATTAGAGAGTGCTGAAAAAGTAAAAGATGTTGTAAGTGTAACGAATGAGTCAAACACAGAGATTATTACGATTTCAGCTACTACAACAGATCCAAAATTGTCTAAGGATATCGCAAATGATACGGTAAGTACGTTTATTCGAACAATGCAAAAGAATTTGAATGTTCGTAATATTGAAGTAGTAGATAAGGCTAAATTGTCTTATGTACCTAGTGGTCCAAATGTTAAGAAGAATACTTTATTAGCGACTATGGTAGGATTTGTCTTAGGTTGTGGTTATGCTGTATTGAAGTTCTTATTGGATAATCGTTTACGTACAAAGGAAGAGGCAGAAAAATATTTGGGTATTCCAGTATTCTGCGAGATTCCTGAATTATAATGGCTAAGTATATTGATTTGCATTCTCATATTGCTTGGGGTATTGATGATGGTATGCCTTGTATTGAGGATGCAGTGAGTTCATTAGAATCTGCTAAGAAGGATGGTATTGTAGGTATTTGTAGTACACCGCATTTTATTCCTGGTCAATTAGATGTTCATATCTATAATGAAATGGTAACTCGTCAATTGGAATTAAGAAAGATGAGTCCTATCCCTATTTATTTTGGTGGAGAAGTTATGATGAATAGTGAATTTATTGAAGGATTGGAGTTGGATTTATATCCTACATTGAATAGTTCACGCTATATGCTTGTAGAATATAATGTTCTTCGTGATATTCATTCGATTGATTATAGAGATGAATGTTTATATGAATTGAAGATGAAAGGTTTTATTCCTGTACTTGCTCATATTGAAAGATATTTCCATGATGGTCTTGATTATTCAATCATTGATCATTGGGTTGATATGGGTTGTGTTCTACAATTGAATCGTACTTCAATTCTTGGTGTAAATGGAAAGAAAATACAATCAAATGCATTAGAATTATTAGGCAATGGATATTGTGATGTAATTTGTACTGATACACATCGAGCTAGTGGGAATCGAATTGAACAGTTGAGTGATGTATATGCTGTTGTAGGTAAGCGTATTGGGTTTGATAATGCGGATATCTTATTTTATGAGAATCCTAAGTTATTATTGAGTAATAAAGAAATATTAAATATTGAGGTTGAAAAGAAAAAGAAACTGTTTGGTTTCTTTGGGAGATAGAAATGGCAAGAAAGAAAAGAAATCAATTTGATGTGGATGAAATCTATCGTGGATTACGTACTAATATTGAATTTAGTCAAATGGATGATGCGATTCAAGTAATCAACGTAGTAAGTACAATTCCTAATGAAGGTAAGAGTACAATAGCTTGTAACTTAGCTCGTATTATGGCTGCTAAATATAAAAATGTGTTATTAATTGACTGTGATTTAAGAAATGCATCAGTTCATAAAACACTACAAATCTCTAATCGTTCTGGATTAACAAATATTATTTCAGAATTTAGAGAAGGTGTAAGTATTCATTCATTTGAAGGAGTACAAGACGTACAATATGATGGAGGTTATCCTTTATCTGTCATTACTGCAGGTCATAGAGTACCAAATCCTAGTGAAGTATTAGGATCAAAAAGATTAGCTAAATTTTTAAACCAAGCACGTCAAGAATTTGGATATATTATTATTGACTGTCCACCAGTAGCGGTAGCTAGTGATGCCATTCCATTATGTAACGTAAGTGATGGAGTATTGTATGTAGTTGATGCAAAATCTTCTGATAAACGTAAAGTAAAAGCTGCCATTAATGATGTTGAAAGAAATGGTGGTCACGTCATGGGTGTTGTATTAAATAAAGTAGAATCAGCAAGTGACAGCAATTATGGATACGGCTACGGATATGGGTATGGAGGAGAAGACAATGGTAAAAAGAAGAAAAAGAAATAGTTTTATTATCTTAGCTTCAACTCTATTATTAACTGGATGTGGCAATAGTAATTTAGACATCACTAAAAACGATATTTTAGAAGTCGCAAGAGATGATGCGAATGCCACTAAAAAAGAATGTTCAAATGTATCGATTCAAGAAGAAAAGAAATACTATACTGTAAGTTTTGATACAACTACTGGATCTTATGAGTATAAGATTGGTAAAGATGGCATTATACAAGAAAGAAATTATAAAAGAAGCAATAGTGAAGAAAAGGAAGAAGTTTCTACAACTGAACCTGTAAAAGAACCAGAAACAAAAAAAGAAGAAGAAAAGGCATCAACTTCTTTTGATGAAAATCAACAAGCAGCAATTAATGCAGTTTTAGCGAATGCAGGACTTGGACAAGAAGATGTAACAGACATTGGTTGTACTTTAGATGAAGCTTCACAACAATATACAGTTACGTTTACATTCCAAGATATTCATAATACTTGTATGGTGGATGCGGCTACATTTACTGTATTGTCATCAGTACAAGCATAATATTCAGACATAACAATAAGAATTGTTGTTCTTTTTGTTTTTTAGTAGAATGAGTTGAGTTATAGTGAAAGGGTTATATTATGTCTAGAATTGGAACTTTAAAAATTACGATTGAATTTGTATTTTTTATGTTTATTATACAATTTTCTGGATACGATTTGGAAACGTGTTGGAAATTATGTATTTTATATTTTTTAATGCAATTATTGATTGGAAGATATCAAGGAAAAGTTTTATTAATGTATGATGAAATACGATTAATCATATTAAGTCATATTGGCTTTTTTATAGGTAGTTTTCTTGTTTTTCCAATTAGTACTTGGACGATTAAGAAATTCTTCGGATTCGTTTTATTAACTTGTGTTTTATTTGTATTTGCAGGATGTAACTCTAGATATTCTCATAAAATATTTAGAAAATGGTTTAAACATAATACTTTAATTGTTGGTATCGGTCATACAGCCGAGCAACTAGAATATGTATGTAGAGGTAATGGATATTCATTATTGGATGTGGTTGGATTTGTGAATTGTAATAAATCAAACAGAATTAAGTATGTTCAACAAGAGCAAATTGTAGATATAAATAAAACATATGATTTAGATTCAATTTGTTCCGTAATTAAAGAAAAAGATATTGATACAGTATTGATTGCTATTCCTGAATTAGATCGTGATGATTTGAATGCGATATTTGAAGTGTTTAAAAATAAAGTTGCAGTAATTAAATATTTACCTCAAGTTAATGGCTTAGTAACTTTTGATACAAAGGTAGAAGATTTTGATGGGATCTTAATGATATCAAATTCTCGAGGCTTAGAACATTTCTTATCTTATGCATTAAAACGAATTATTGACATTTGTGCCGGACTATGTGGTTTATTATTATTAATACCATTGACAATCTTTGTCTTCATTAAAAATCGCAAAGAAGGAGATAAAGGTCCTATTTTCTTTACGCAGAATCGAATTGGTAAAAATGGAAAAGAATTTAAAATGTTTAAATATCGTACAATGGTATTAGGTGCAGATAAGATTCTTGAAGAGTTAATGGAAAAGGATCCAGCCATTCGAGAAGAATACACAAAGAACAAAAAATTAGTGAATGATCCACGTATTACAAGTGCAGGAAAATTCATGCGTGAAAAGAGTTTGGATGAGTTTCCACAATTTATTAATGTATTGTTAGGCCAAATGTCTTTAATTGGACCTCGCCCATATTTACCAAGAGAAAAAGAGGATATGGGAGACTATTATTATGATGTCATCGCATGTAAACCTGGTATTACTGGAATGTGGCAAAGTCATGGAAGAAGTGAGGTCGATTTTGATCACCGTTTATTATTAGATGAATATTATTATCGTAACTGGTCATTCTGGTTGGATATTACTTTACTATTTAAAACAGTGAAACAAGTTCTTTATGGCGAGGGTGCCGTGTAATTCAAAACTTGAGAGCTTTTTGTATTTGTTGTATTATATTTACCGTATAGGAGATTTTTATTATGAAAAAAAATAAAAAACAAAGTAATATAGGAAAAGTATTTGGGGTTATTTTTTCAATTGTAATGGTTGCTGCAACAATGTATTTGTTGTTTAACGTTATTAAATTGAATGTATTGCCTACAAAACTATTGTTTTTAATGACAATTGTATTTGTATTATTAGATTTAATTTTTATCTTATTGTTGTGCTTTGCAACAAAGGGTGTTGTATCTAAAATCATTTGTATTATTTTCGCTTTGGCAATTTCATTGGGATCTTGTTTAGGCGGATATTATATGTCAAAGACTGGTGGACTACTTTCAAGTATGACGAATGTTGCTAAACATTCTAAAAATACAGTGAGTGTTGTAGTTAAAGAATCCAGTGAAATGAAAAAGAAAACGGATCTTACTGGTCATAGTGTAGGTACTTTGGCAAATATTAATACTGTTGGTTCTAAAAAGATTTTAAAGGAATTGACTAATTCTGGAATACAAATGGAACAAAAAGAATTCGGTAGTATGACTGAAATGCTTGAATCATTCTATAATGGTGAAGTAGATTCTATTGTTATTAGTGAGTCTAGTCGTAGCCAAATTACGGATATGGAAACTTATGCAAACTTTGATAGTAATACTCGAGTTGTTTACCAGACTTCTTATAAAGTAGAAAATACAGATAAAGCGAAAGCTGTTAGTAATATTACAAATACGCCATTCAATGTATTGATTTCAGGATCAGATACTCGTGGTGGATATGACGAAAATGGGCGTAGTGATGTTATTATGGTCGCTACTGTAAATCCTAAAACTGGAACAATTTTATTAACATCAGTTCCTCGTGACTTTTATGTCGAAACGGCTTGTGATGCGGCAGATGGATGTCAACAGGGTGCATTAGATAAGATTACGCATACGGGTGTTCATGGAACTAACACAACAAAGCGTACAGTGGAACAATTATTAGGTATTGAAATTAACTATACATTTAAAGTAGGTTTCGATACGGTAACAGATATTGTTGACGCTGTAGGTGGTATTGATGTAAATGTTGAACCAGGTTATGAATGTAGTAACTTTTTACATGCTCCAGGATTAAGTGTTCATGCTGGTGTGAATCACTTAAATGGTGAACAAGCGTTAGGATATGCTCGTGAGCGTTATGCTTACAGTGAAGGGGATCGTCAACGTACAAAGAATCAACAACAAGTTTTAATGGGTATTGTTGATAAGATTACAAGTCCTGCAATTGTTACTAACTATGCTTCTATTATGGATAGTATGTCAAATACATTCTCAACAACTATGTCAAATGATGAAATTTCATCATTGATTAAATATCAATTAAATAGCAATCCAAAATGGAAAATGGAACAATATATGGTAAATGGTACTGGAGATACATTAATGTGTGCTGAGCTTGGTGATGCAGCTTACGTAATGGTTCCAGATCAAAGTACTGTAACAACGGCTAAAAATAAAATCAATGCTGTTCTTGCTGGTAAATCAGCGGATAATGTAGAGTAAGGATATATTCCTTGCTCTTTTTTTGTTTTATAGGTGTATAATTTCATTGTGAGGTGTTGTTTATTATGGAAACTGCAGATTATATACAAAATAGAATTCATACGAATATTCGTAAGTTTGAAGAACTAAGCAAGAAGTATCATAGATGTCATATAGGATTGCTTGTTTCTACTTTTAGTTGTTTTACTGGTGTTCTTATCTTGAATGTTATTTATTTGCTTGTTCCAGTTGTTTGGTTAATACTAGCTTCTTGTGTATTGGTATTAGCTGGATTGTTTTTGTTATTCTTTGATGTATTAAATGATTATTCATCGAAGGCATTGGAATATAAGTATAAGGCTGATTTATTGAACTATGAAAAGAACTTATATGAAGCAAAACAAAGTGGATTTAAAGGTTTTGCATATCGTTGTGAAAGGGTAATGTAATACCTTACTCTTTGTAGTAGTTACGCATGAAAAATAAAATGGCTTAAATAAACGAAATCGGAAACTCTATTAAAGAATTTCCAATTTTTTGTGGGCTAAGATGGCAATGTTAAAATCATCGACAGATTAGAGCTTCTTTCTTCTTAGGCTTGATTTGACATGTTTGATAATTTCTGTATCTTTCATGATTAGTTGAACTTTACTCATACATTCAACCGGGAAGGCTTTAAACTCTTTTTTCGCAACTCGCATTTCATTTGTAGATATACTTCCGTACATTTTTGCCAGTGCCAATGCCAGATTGTTTAAAATAACGATATTATTGATAAATAGAACCTTCCTTTGATAATGCTATACTACTACTTATATTGACATTAATTATGTCTACTTATTGGATGGGGTTATCAGATGGGTACTCACATAAAAAAATAAATAATCTTAAATTACGAAAATTTGAAGATTATTTCATGCGTAATCACCCGTAATCACTACGTTTGATTATGAAACTTGACAAAACGCCAAGTGGTTTTTATAATATATACTTATCTATTGCTAAGATAAAGTTTGGAGGTTGATAAATTGAATTTAAACTATAGACTAAAAGAATTGAGAATTTATCATAAATATACGCAAAAATATGTAGCTGAATATCTCGGAGTTGATCCTTCAACCTATGCACATTATGAGAGCGCAAGACGGTCTCCGGATGCAGACAAATTACGGATGTTAGCAGAACTATACAATTTAGAAGATGAATTATTGGGTGTGAGTTTGCCAATAGAAATGAACGAGATGTATCCGCAAGATCTGTTATTATCTCTTGAAAAAGAGATTGTTAGCTGCGATATATATACAACAGAATACTATACTAGAAGAGAATATATTCGTAGTCTACAAAATGCATTAGAGCCAATCATACAGATACGTCATGAAGTTTTGCAAGTTTCAGACTTTTTTGTAGATGAAAAATACGCTAATCATACTGTGAAACGAGTGTATATGGATATACGTGCAGAACTGTTAATTACTGAAGCAATGAAACTTATAAATACACTAATTGAAATACAGTACGAATGAGAGGGTGTATGAGAAAAATTGTGAAATCTTTAGGAGTAGGGGTTGTATTTGCTGTTATTACAGAGGTATGTGCCTTGGCATCTGACAGTCTTACGCTTCAGATGTGTGCGACTATTGCCTCTGGTATTTCTAGTGCGGCAATTTCTGCTTTATACGAGTACATTGATACACAAGGTCAAGGATTAAAAATGTGGTTCAAGACACATGTTAGTAAGAGAAACAGCGACATTTTTCTTTCCTTCTCCTATCTTTATCGAATAGAAGTGGATGGAAAATACCTTATGGTAGCAGGACGTAGAATATCTGCTCAATATCAGCCAGTCGGTGGAGTATATAAATACTACGATGAAGCAAAACCATTTTTAGACAGCATTAAATATATCGTACATACTAAAAATGGAAATACAGATGAAACGGATGATTTGAGAATTAAAGTAAAAGGGAAGTATTTACTGAAATTTTACGAATGGTTTTCTAGAATGGATAATCGTGAGTATGATCCTAGACGAGAATTTTTTGAAGAGTTAATTGAACCGGGTTACTTGCCAGCAGAAAAGTTTAAGGACTTTAAATACCGAAAGGTATCAGTACATAATGTTGGATTAACATATTCGGAATTTCACCAGGAGGATGAATGGATTCATGCGGATATTTTTGAATTGAAGCTCTCGGACGAGCAAAAGGATCTGATTCGTCAAGCTGTTGCAAAATATCCAGAGAAACTTTGTCTGGTTTCTCCAGATGAAATAAAACGCAGGGCGCAAGTGGGAAGTGATAGGACAAATTTAGGAACTAATACGCCTTGGATATTGGAATAGATGGGAGGTTTTTATGGAAAAATATACAGAAAAAATATTGTATGAAATCTGTGATAAATTACAGTTGCAGGCTAGTTTATACAAACTAGCTGAGCAGAGATATAATACTATTACAGATATCATACAATCGGATGATAAATTTAAGGATATCTCGCTTAAAATGTATGCACAGGGTTCTTTTAGACTAAAAACAACTGTAAAACCATTAAATAATGATGAATATGATTTGGATTTTGTGGTTGAAATTCCAGAAAATGTTAAAATGACACCGCAGCAATTATATAATGAGCTATATAGAATATTGTCTCAAGATGGTGTCCATAATGAAATGCTAGAGAAAAAATCAAGATGCGTGAGAATTGTTTATGCGAATGATTTTCATATGGATATTATGCCGGGACAATCAGTGGGGCAAGGTACTGAGATTATAGTTCCTGACAGAGAATTAAAAACCTGGTATCATCATAGTAATCCTATTGGATATGCTGAATGGTTTGAGAAACAAGCACGAACGCATATTATAAATGAGTTGGCACTATGTAACAAATTTCAGAAAAATGCAGAACCAATAGATAACCAGGAAATTACAGAACGTCTTGAACCACTTCGCAAATCGGTTCAATTGATAAAGCGATATCGTGATATATATTGTGGAGTGAACAAAAAGGAGCCTGTACGAAGTATAGTTATTTGTACGTTAATGGGCCACATAAGCAGTTCGTATTCGGATACATTAACAATCATTAGCGATTTTTGCCGTTATGTTAATAGCCAGATTAATATGAGCCAAGGGAAGCCCTTTATTGTAAAGAATCCAGTAGTAGATGAAATTTTAACGGAAAAATGGATAGAGAAAATACAAAATTACCAAGACTTCGTTGATATGATGAATGCTTTGACTGATGATGTTAAAGAGCTTCAAGCGTTAAGACTGAATGTGGAAATTACCAAGAAATTGAAGAAGATGTTTGGGGAAAACATAACGAATGAAGCAGTCAAAAAGATTGCAGAGCGCCTTTCAGCAGAAAGGAAAGCTGGAACTCTTACAGTAGCCTCCTCCGGACTTTTGAATACAAAAGCAATTGGAGTAGCAGTGAAAACGAATACCTTCTATGGAGGTTGACACTATGGGGTGAAATCAATTAAATTTAGACGACCGAAACATTATACATACCCTGAAATATTACAGAAAACTACTGATGTTAGAAGGCGCTATAACTGTTCGAAAGCAGATAGCAACAAGGGTGTTACGACATTGAATGTTAAATTACAACCAACAGAAAATTCTCCTGTATACACTGTACAGTTAAGAGCAAAAATTGGTTTAAAAAGAGTAGATGTTTTTGTAATAAATCCGCAGTTAAAATATGTAGTTGATGGAAAACTTGTTCCACATGTTTATCGAGACCACTCCTTGTGTTTATTTTATCCTAGGTATCAAGAGTGGGATTATAAGGCATCGTGGGCGGAAACAATCATACCGTGGACATCTCTTTGGCTGTATTACTATGAGATTTGGCTACAAACAGGAGAGTGGCTTGGTGGCGGAATACATGGCGATCCACACAAGAATCTTAATTAGTGCTTTATTGAAATAAACGCTAGAAACAAGAACTCCCTCTGTAGAAAAGGCGAATATTTTTAACACATTATTGCAGAGGGTGTTTTCTATTTTGTTTCTCAAGCCAGTAATCTTCACAATCGAGCTTTTTCATACAACCGCTGCGTGTCTGGATAAGGGATCAATCTTTGATCAGACGATAATAAAGCAGAATCCGAAATTTGAAATCCATAAATGTAGTTGCTACCTACATCAGACTGGCTACTTCAAAATAGAAATTGGTGCCTATTGTAGATATATTAAAGTTTCCTTTGTGCCCATCAGATATTCCACAATAAATTCATTAACTTCAATGCATATGACGGAAAAATGGTGCGCGTGTAGCGCACCATCGGTATATTTGCAGCGGTCAACCGGTGCATCAATTCTTTAGTTCAGTTTCTTAATGATTCACCTTTAAATCCTAAACGATATGTTTTACATAGAACTCAATCTAAACACACATCAGCGTATGTACAATTCTTAAATAAATCACACCATTCTTTTACTGGGATTTGAGGGTTTAATGCTATTGATGAGTATTTCACACGCTCAGAGCTATTTATACAACTTCAATTTTATATGTATTTGTAGAATTTAAAATTCTACAATTCTTGCGAATTGGAGTGCTTTTTATATCTACAAAGTAGGTGTGGACTTATACAACGGATTTAATGGACTTCGTTACCGTATCAACTGTACTTGCTTCACCTTATTGGATGGGTGATAGTGGTAATTTAAAGATAACCAATTTGGATCGTTTAATTTTAACCAAAAATGGTGAATTTGCCAACCAATGGTCATTTATTATATAATAAATAAATGTGAGCTACAAAAAGAGTTTATAGGAGATTTTGTTATGTCTAAAAAGGATGTAAAACTTTCACAGAATGTGAAAAAGAAAAAGAAGAAAAATAAGCGTCCTATCAGTAAGTTTTTAACTGTATTTATGTTTATTGCGTTGGGTGCATTTATTTTTCAAATGATTCGTTTGAATTTATTGCCTTTTAAATTAATAATATTAGTTTCATTGGTGTTTATACTATTAGCTTTAATTCTGACTATTTTAATGAGGTTTAAGGCTAAGAAGTTCTTTAGTCGTTTTCTATTTGGGTTGATATCTTTATGCATGTGTATTGGTCTTGCGTATGGCAATTATTTCTTATTTAAGACAAAGGATACGTTTGATGTCGTAACAAGCCTTGCGGATAGTAAGGCAACAACTACTTCGATTGTTGTTAAGAAAGCTTCTTCAATCAAGAACGAGAATAATTTGAAGAAAAAGACAATTGGTACAATGTTGAGTGTGGATAAGAAAGCTACTCAGCGTATGTTGGATTCTTTAGATAAGAAGAAAATATCTTATAAGACAAAGGAATATGATTCATTAGATGATTTAATGACGGCTTTCTATGATGATAAAGTCGATGCGATTTGTTTAAATGAAAAGTATCGTGATATTCTACATGAGAGTGAGGCGTATTTTAATTTTCAAACGGATTCGAAAACAATTTACCAAAATGTAGAATATACAAAAGTAGACAAGACAGATAACCCGAGTGATCCTGTTAAAAATATTACTAAAGATGCGTTTACTATTTTAGTGAGTGGCAACGATTCTTATGGATCTTTACAGGATAGTAATATGCGTAGTGATGCGAATATGTTGTTGACGGTAAATCCTAACACGGGTCGTATTTTAATGACGAGTATTCCTCGTGATTATTATGTTGACTTAGTATGTGATGAAACTGGGGATAATGCTTGTCCTGAAGATAGTAAGGATAAATTAACGCATTCTGGTTTAATGGGTGTGAAGTGTACGGAAAGAACGATTGAAAAAGCATTGGGTATAAAAATCAATTATAATATTCGTATTAACTTCTCTAGTGTAGTAAACTTAGTTGATGCACTGGATGGAATTGATTTGGATATTCAAAAGGGTGAAGAAGTTGATATTCTATATGCGAATGGACAACCTGGTTTAAGTGTTGGTCAACATCATGTAGATGGTGAAACGGCATTAGCCTTTGCACGTGAAAGACACGCCTATTTGGATGGTGACAATCAGCGTGTTCGTAACCAACAGAAAGTATTTAAAGCTATTATCAAACGTATTATTTCACCTACGATGATCACAAACTATGGTAAGTTTATGGATGCATTGGCTGTAGCTTTTGATACAAATTTATCGAATGATGAAATCAGTGATTTTATCAAGTATGAATTGAATAATATGCCGGATTGGAAATTTGAATCATATTCACTTGTGGGGGATTCAGATTCTAGATTCTGTTATGCTTCTTCAGGCTATGCTTCAGTCATTGTTCAAAATGAAGAAATGAATGAAATCGCAAGAAGGAAGATTCAAGCTATCTTGGATGGTAAAAAGGCATCTTCTGTAAAAGATACTTCTGGTTTTTCTCAAAAACCGAGTGAAGATAATTCAGTAGGCAATGCTCAAGAGTTTGCTGAGATGAATAACAATAGTGAAGAAACAGATGAAGAGTATTATACGTATGAAGAGCCTTATTATGAGGAAAATGATGAATATTACTATCAGCCAGAAGAACCTGCAGAATATGATTGTTCTGAGGATTATGCAGGATAGAATACCACTAGCCATTTCGTAAAGAGATGGCTTTTTTACTTTTTATATGTTTTAAGTTATAATAAAGAAATGTAAAAGAGGTTTTTAACATATGAATAGTTTATACAAATCAAATATATACCAAAAATATAGAGGAATTCTAATATCACTCATTGATGTATGTATTGTCATGTTCTCTTATTTAGTGGCATACATGATTCAAAATAATTTCTTTATTAATGAGAAAACAATCGCACTGACAAAGATGTTAAGTCTTGGATTAATATTCATGTTGCTTCTACACTTTATTGTTCTACGGTTGTTTAAAACACAAATGTCATTATGGACATATACAGGGCCAAATGAAATTATACGTACATTTTTAAGTTGTTTTGTGTGTTTTTTAATCATGTCTTATTTCGTTATAAAAGTTGATCTATTTAGTATAGAATTAATCGCACTAGCTGAATTGTTATGTTTTATATTTCTTTTAGGGGCAAGAATGCTATATAGAATGGCAAGACGCTATATAGTCGATATGGACAGAGTGGATAATTGTTTGATTGTAGGAGCTGGTAATGGTGGATATTTATTGATGAATGAAATTTATCATAATATGGCCTATCCATACAATGTGATTGGTTTCTTGGATGACTTTAAGAAAAAGGGGACTATGCTAAGTGGTAAACCAGTACTTGGAACGATTTCTGAAGTAGAGCGTATTTGTCAAGAGAACAATGTTCATTGTATCTTTATTACAATTTCTTCTGTAAGTGACGAAAGAAAACAAGAAATCTTAGATTTATGTACATCCACTTCTATTCCAACAAAAATCATGCATATCTTTGTTGGAAATGATGAGAGTAATCATATTTCATTTGAAGATATTGATATCAAGGATTTATTAAACCGTCCTAGCATTGACTTAAAAGTCGATCAGATTGGTTCTTATCTTACGAATAAAGTAGTTTGTGTTACCGGAGCCGGTGGATCTATTGGTTCTGAATTGTGTCGTCAAATTATTCATTTCAATCCTTCTAAATTGATTATGGTGGATATTAATGAAAATGCACTATATATGCTTAAACAAGAATTCTTAGTTATGAAACGAAAGAAACAGATGAATGATTCTATTCAACTAGAATCTTTAATTGTTTCCATTCGTGAAAGAGAAGAAATTTATAAGCTTATGAGAAACTACAACCCGGATGTAGTTTATCATGCGGCAGCACATAAACACGTACCTTTAATGGAAGATCGTCCTACAGAAGCTATTAGAAATAATATCTTTGGAACAAAGAATGTGATAGATGCTTGTTGCGACTGTGGTATATCTCGTTTTATTATGATTTCAACAGATAAAGCGGTAAATCCAACAAACGTAATGGGTGCTACTAAGCGTATGACAGAAATGTATATGCAATCAAGAAATACTAAGGGTGGTATTCATATGGCGGCTGTGCGCTTTGGTAATGTATTAGGATCCAATGGTTCTGTTATTCCTATCTTTAAAGAACAAATTAAAAATGGAGGTCCAGTCACTGTAACACACAAAGATATTAAACGTTACTTTATGACTATTCCAGAAGCAGCTCAATTAGTATTACAAGCAGGATTCTATGCCAACGAAAGAGAAATTTTTGTATTAGACATGGGCAAACCAGTAAGAATTTGGGATTTAGCTGACAAAATGATTCGCTTGGCAGGACTTGTACCAGGAAGAGATATTGAAATTCAAGAAATTGGATTACGTCCTGGAGAAAAGATGTTTGAAGAATTAGCTCTAGAAATGGAAGAATGTCATAAGACAGACAACAATTTAATCTTTGTACACGAAAAGATGGACATCGATTCAAAAGAAGTAGACTCTAAGTTAAATAAGCTAAATGAATTAATGAATCAAACAGATGACAAACTACAAATCAAAGAAGTATTAATGGACATGATTAAAGAATGATTGAACAATTTAAGAGTGAATGTTGGATATGACATTCACTTTTATAATAGTTAAAAATTGTTTCAAAATATGCAAAAATGCAATAAAAATGCAAAAACGAGTAAAATAAGTTGTTTTTAGTAAAAAATAAAAGTATTATTGTGGTGGAGGGATTGTTATGTTAATTCAATTTTCAGTAACAAATTTTCTATCTTTTAGAGATGAAACAGTCTTAAGCTTAAGCACGAACAAAGATAATTCACATAGTGAAAATTTATTGTCTTTTAAAAATGAAGGTATTTTACCAAGTGTTGCTATATATGGTGCAAATGCAGCGGGTAAATCAAATCTTCATAAAGCATTAACTGCAGCTATTATTATGATTCGTAATTCGAATAATTTACAAGTAGATCAGCCTTTAATGGTGACACCGTTTTTATTGGATAGTAAGAGTCGATTTGATAAAACTAAGTTTGATTTTATCTATACATATAATGATGTGAAATATGAGTATGGTTTTGTTTTGGATTCAAATAATGTATGGGAAGAGTATTTATATGAATACAAGAGCTCTAAACCATCTTTGATTTTTGAGAGAAGTGAAATTAATAAATATAAATTTACAACTAAAACAAAATCACAACTATCTCAAATCGTAGATAAAAATACTTCAAATAAATTATTTCTTGCGACTGCAACAAGTTGGAATAGTGATTTAACTCGAGATGCATATATGTGGTTTGCAACTATGATTGATACATATGATTCTCAAAATCTAGAAGATTTAATGTATACAGAATTTGATAGACATCAAAATAATAATGATAGTTCATTAAATACATTTATGTTGCATTTACTACAAAAAGCAGATATTAATATTTCAAATTTTAATTATGAAAGTATAAAACGTGAAGTGAATCAATTACCATTTGAATTGCCACCAGAACTACAAGGGTTAATGAATCCAATTCCGTCTGCTAAGAAAGTATTAGAACAGCGTAGAATCGTTACGTCTCATCAGGTTGTAGAAAATGGAGAGAAAAAGGAATATCCTTTGAACTATTTTGATGAATCAAATGGTACAAAGAGATTGTTTACTTATGGTCCGGTTTTAAAGAATGCATTAGAAAATGGCAGAACAATCATTATAGATGAAATTGATAACGCTCTACATCCTGCAATGACTAAATCATTGATTGAAATGTTTCAAAATCCAAATATTAATAAAAATAATGCACAATTAATTTTTAATACTCATGAAATTAGTTTGTTAGATTTAAATTTATTTAGACGTGATCAAATTTATTTTGTTGAAAAAAATAATAAAACTGGCGTTTCTGATTTATATTCACTGGATGAATTCTCACCTAGAAAATCTGAAAACATTCAAAAAGGGTATTTGCAAGGAAGATATGGTGCTATGCCATTTGTAAATTTGGAGGATATTGAATGGTAAAAAGAGTAGGGCAAAAGAAAAGAGGAAAATATTCTAGAAAGCCTAAAAAAATCATTTTAATCGGAACGGAAGGAAGTAATCAAACAGAAAAAAATTATTTTACAGCTTTTAACCAAACTCAAAGTGAATATAAAATTAATGTTGCTAAAGGAAACAATACCAATCCCGAAGGTGTTATTCGCGACTTGTTAAAAACAGCTAAACAAGAAGAATTAGATTTAAAACAAGGAGATATCTTAGCATGTTTTATTGATGTTGATTTCAAACGGGGTAGGGAAAAAGAATTAAGAGCAGCCATTAAATTGGCTAGACAAAATAATGTTTCTCTTTATTTGTCAAATCCATGTTTTGAAGTCTGGTATCTTCTTCATTTTAGATACAGTACTAAACCATATTGTTCGAATGATGAAGCTATTAGAGATTTAAATTCCTATATTTCAGATTATTCAAAAAGTAAAGATGTTTTTGAACTGATTGTAGGAAATTCAAAACAAGCGATTGAAAATTCAAAAAAGTTGGAAGATTATCATCAAAGTAATGGAACGATTGATCGGATTAAGAAAATTCCATATACAGATGTATATAAAATAGTTGAGATACTTTTAAATACTGAGCAATAATTGGTATATATATAATCTGAGCTATTCTTTATTTTCTTAAGTTTTTCTTAAGTGGTTGAGTTAAGAAAGTATTCATTTTATAATTGAATTAATCGAGAGGAAGATTGAATATGTTTTGTAAAAATTGTGGGCACGAAATAAGTGATGATTCTAAATTTTGTTCAAATTGTGGAACAAAGGTAGAAGTCGATGAAGATATTGTTGTACCTGTTACAGTAGTAGATAAGACTGAAGAAGAAGTTAATGAATCTGAAGTTGATACAAATAATGAGGAATCAGTAAATGAGAATGAATCAACTACATCAGTCAAAGAATGGTACTATGTATCGAACAATGACTCTAAAGGATCATTCAGTATAGATGAGATGAAGGCTAAGATTACTTCTGGTGAAATCAATGGTAGTACTCTAGTATGGAAGGCAAGTATGAAAGACTGGGAAAGACTAGAGAATACAGAATTAAACGAATTTATTTCTACTTCATCATCTTCAAATGATTGGTATTATGTAGAGAATAATGATTCTAAAGGTCCTTTTAGTGAATCAGACATGAAAGGATTTATTGATAGCGGTGTATTAACTGGAAATAGTTTTGTATGGAAAACAGGCATGCAAGATTGGCAAAGATTAAAAAATACCGAGCTTGCAGGTAATGAAAAAGTGCATGTAGAACCAAGTTTTTCATTTACTACTGGAGTTGTAAAAGAAAAGAGTATTGGACTATGTGTAGTATTAAGTCTAGTTACTTGTTTCATTTATAGTATTTATTGGCTATATACAATTGCACATGACTTAAATGATTTATGTGAAAGTCAAAACCAAGAAAAAGGTGCTGAACCAGGACTTGTTGTTGTATTAAGCATTGTGACATGTGGAATCTACTTATTATACTACTTATGGAAGGCTGGTAAGATGGTTTCAAGTCTTACAAGAAGTAATGGACATCATCCTAGTGATGATAGTATCGTTTTAATGGTATTATCTATACTTCAATTATCATTAGTATCCTTTTGCATCCTTCAGAGTCATATTAATGATTTCGCAAAAGACTAGATATTTAGGAATAGTTCTCATACTATTCCTTCTTTTATTATTCTATAAATGCCTCTTTCAATTCATAACAGGATTGCCATGTCCAGGATGCAACATGAAAACAAGCCTGTATTATCTTCTGAAAGGAAATATTCAATTATCTTTGTATTACCATGCTCTATTAATACCAACACTTATTTGTGGCATTCTATGCCTGTTAAAACCTGAGAAAAGAAAAATGATATTAATCATATGGTGTACACTCATGATTGTCTATTATATATACCGTATGATTCTTTATTTTCCAAATAGTCCAATGATCTATTCAAAAAATAATTTGATTTATTTATTATTTAGACACGCATAATGTCAATTAATGTTGTAACTTAAAATTAAAAAGGAGGACATACTCATGTCAAACATTTATTTTACAGTTACAGGATTACATTTTTATTATGGAGATTCATTTCTAGAAAAAGAAATGATTGTTTATTTAAAGAAAGAAAAAGATAATGAATATGATAAAGAAGCCATTAGTGTAAATCTTTCTGGTCTAGGAAAGATTGGATATGTAGCCAATAGTCCTTATACAGTACTTGGAGAAAGCTATAGTGCTGGAAGATTGTATGATAAAATCAGTGAAGAAGCGAGTGGTAAAGTTAAATTCATATTAGACAAAGGAGTTATTTGTGAGCTTATTGAATAGGAAAAGTATTTTAGTGTTATTTGTATGTTTATTATGCGGATGCAGTAAGCATGTCGTTACAACAAATGGAACGATAGATAAAAAGATTCAGGATGAAATTATTTCTGAATATAATGCATTGCCGGATTCATTAAAGAGTGAGTGTAAATCTGTAGTATTGTGTGATCCAGATCATTTTGAATATAGTGAACAAGAAATAGTGGATGGTAGTTATACAAAGGATAGTATTACTCTACTAGTAGATAGTCGTACAAAATCTATTAAGGATTATAAGAGTGTCATGATTCATGAAATTGGTCATATTATAGATTCGAAATGTAAGTATTCATCGACTAAAGAGTTTAAACAACTCTATACAGAAAATAAGATTGGATATTATGATTTGGGTATACACAATGCGAATGAATTCTTTTGTGAAGCATTGAGTTTGTATTATACAAATCCGAATGAATTAAAGAATTGGAACGAGGATGTATATCAATATATTCAAAGACTAAGATAGTGAAAGAAAGTTTTATAGAAAGGAGAAACAATGATTGCAGATTATTTGTTAGAGGAATTATTAAATATTGGTGTTGGTGTAGCGAAAAGCAAAACAAACGAAAAAATTAATGACACAAATTGAAAAAAGATCTTGAAGATTATATTCTTTCCAAGAAGGAATATTTTGATTTATGTTCAATTGACGAAGAATTTGATTTTGAAGGATTACTTGACTATGTTTCAAATAATTTGATTGAAGATATGAAGATAAGAGTATTTTCAAAATTGAGAAAAGAAAGAGAAAAAGCACGTAATACAATTATCAATAAAGGTTTGCAATTTTCTCAAGCAAATACGAAAGAATCAAAGGCTAAAGTAACAAAGCTAGTTGCTAATTGTATTGATGTCATTAGAGATTTCTACAAAAAACAACTAACTATTAAAGATTATCTTTTGCGTTCTGAAATTGTGGATGATATTGTAGAGAATATTACAGATAAAATGGATAAATCGAGGGAATTGGTTTTATCTTCGCAAAAAGAATTGGCTGAGTATTCATCGGATAATTTTGTTCAATTAGTAAATAATAATCAGTTAAATTTGGCTGAAACAAAAATTAATAATTTGTTCAATATCATATCAACACAACATAAATTATATCCGGAATATGGATATTCTTTGAATCAAGGAAAATTTATGAGTGTACCTTTACAGGAAAACTCGATTCAAAAATATCCGCCAATAATGGATATAAAAGCAGATTTACAAATTGGGGAATATATAAATTATTTTAATGGTTTTGATCCACTAGATTTTTCATATAGACATCAATTAGATATGATCATACAGGTTAAGGATGCTAGAAAATTATTAGGTTCTATTGAAAATCCGTGCCAATATGAAGCGGAAAGAATGATAGGCGAAAACCTAGTGCTAAAACATAAAGAATTTCCACCAGCTTTTCCGTGTTCCATTAAAGTTGGCGGTAAAATATATTTTGAATATGTCTTATTGAGAACAAAAGAAATTTTAGATGATGGAACATATATCGTTACAAATGATGAACAAAGAAATGCAAAAGTCAATTTTGAATTTAGATTTAAGACAGAAGGTGAAAGAATTTTTAGTTTTACATCGCATGCTAAAAATATGAATAGCAAAGAACATTTGAATTATTCAATGTTTATAAGAGATATTGTCATGAAAAAAGAATTTTCTATTTATTCTTACGATCTTCAAAAAGAAGTTGCTAAATCACTTGAATATCATGAATCTGATTATGATACTACTTCAATTGATTTTGAAATAGATTTGTACACTAGATTATGTTTGATAGAGAGTTATTTTGATGTAATATTTGATTTACCTGAAAAAATTGAAGTAAATCAGTCCAAAATTATATTTTCTCTATCAGAATTGATTAAGAATAATAATAAATCCATATCTTGGAAAGGTACGGAGTTAACAATACAGTTTGGTTCACTTGCTAAAAATAATATATCAGATTTCTCAAAATCAGTAAGTTTTCTCGCAGATGGAGAAAATAATGTTGAATTGTTTGGGCAGATTTTAAGATTTAGTCATAGACGTGTATATAAAAGTGCAATAATGAGGGATTATGGGAGAAAATCTAAAATGATTCAACTACTAGAAGGTGATGAAACAATACCTGTGAAATTTGATCCAGGCGAAGATGACGCATATTATGATATCATTCAAAGAATAGATTAAGATTGTACATAACAAAAAAGATTGTAGAGTTATTGTTCTACAATCTTATCTAAACTATGAATGAATTCTACAACCATCTTACGCTTAATATCATCGATCTTAACGAGTTTATTTAACGCCTCAATTTCGTCTTCATTATCCAGACAAACGATTTCTCGTCTTAGTCTATCGATTTCGTCTTCTAAACGATTCTGTTCTTTAATATATTGTTCATGAACAGCTTTGATTTGATTGTATAATTGATTATCCATGTTTACACCGCTTTCTTTAATCATCATATAGTAAAGTAGAGAATAAAACAACTAATTTTTCAAAATGATTTGAGTTTTTACTTTTTCTTTGATAAACTAAATTCAAAGCGATGACAAGAAGGAGTAGTTTATGCCAATTCTATAGAGAGCAAGCGTTTGGTGAAAGCTTGTGTGTTGGATAAGCGAAGGTAGTCTTTGAGTTGAATTTATGAATTAAGAGTAGTAAATTTCGTGACACAGCGTTAATGTGAATGAGAATAAAATTAGGTGGTACCACGTCAAGCACGTCCTATGGGGATGTGCTTTTTTATATGTACGGAAAGGATGATTGTGGATGACGTTGGAAGCAAAGTATAATCATTTAGCAGTAGAAAATGATAAATACCAAAATTGGATTGAAAAAGGATATTTCACAGCGGGCGACTTGTCTAAACGCCCATATTGTATTGTGATCCCTCCACCAAACGTAACAGGAAAGTTACACTTAGGACATGCATGGGATACAACACTACAAGATATTTTATGTCGTTATAAAAGATTAAAAGGCTATGATGTATGTTGGGTAGCCGGAATGGACCATGCGGGTATTGCAACACAGGCAAAGGTAGATGCTCGTTTAAAATCAGAAGGAATTTCTCGCTATGACATTGGTCGTGAAAAATTCTTAGAAAGAGCTTGGGAATGGAAAGAAGAATATGCTTCGACTATTCGTAGCCAATGGGCTAAGTTAGGATTATCTTTAGACTATAGTCGTGAACGCTTTACATTAGACGAAGGATTATCTCAAGCCGTTCGTAAAGTCTTTGTAGATTTATACAATGATGGATTAATCTACCAAGGTGAAAGAATTATTAACTGGGACCCAGAAGCTAAAACCGCATTGTCAAATATTGAAGTTGAACACAAAGAAATCATGGGACACATGTACTACTTCAAGTATAAAGTGGTTGAAACAGGACAAGAATTAGTGATTGCGACAACACGTCCAGAAACTATGTTTGCCGACCAAGCTATCTTTGTACACCCAGATGACGAAAGATATAAAGACATCGTTGGAATGCACGCCATTAACCCTGCCAACGGAGATAAACTTCCAATCATGGCCGATGATTATATTGACATGAGTTTTGGTACAGCTGTTATGAAATGTACACCGGCCCATGACCCTAATGACTTCGCATTAGCTAAAAAATACAACTTACCAATGCCAATCTGTATGAATCCAGATGGAACAATGAATGATATGTGTGGTAAATATGCAGGTATGGATCGTTTTGAATGTCGTGAAGCCTTAGTTAACGACTTTAAAGAAGCGGGTGTTGTAGATCACATTGAAGAACACTTACACCAAGTAGGACACTCAGAAAGAACAGGCGTAATTGTAGAACCATACTTAAGCAAACAATGGTTTGTGAAGATGAAACCATTGGCTGAAGAAGTATTAAAGAACCAAGAAATCGAAGATCAAAGAATTAACTTCGTACCACCACGTTTCAATAAAACATTTGAACAATGGCTAGAAAACATTGAAGATTGGTGTATTTCTCGTCAGTTATGGTGGGGACACAGAATTCCAGCATGGACAAACAAAGAAACAGGTGAAATCTATGTAGGAATGGAAGATCCAAAAGATATTGAAAATTGGACACAAGATGAAGATGTATTAGATACATGGTTCTCAAGTGCATTATGGCCATTCTCAACACTTGGCTGGCCAGAAAATACAGCCGATCTAGAAAGATATTTCCCAAATGATGTATTAGTAACTGGATATGACATTATTTTCTTCTGGGTAGCACGTATGGCTTTCCAAACACGCTACTGCATGAAGAACCGTCCGTTCAAAGACGTATTGATCCACGGACTTGTACGTGATACACAAGGACGCAAGATGTCTAAATCATTAGGAAATGGTATTGATCCAATGGATGTGATTCAAGAAAAAGGTGCCGACGCACTACGCTTCTTCTTAACAACAAACTCAACACCAGGACAAGATCTACGTTTTGATGAAACGAAGATGGACGCAAGCTGGAACTTCATTAACAAGATCTGGAACGCAGCTCGTTATGTTCAAATGCAAATTGGTGACACAAAACCAGAACTAGACATGTCAAAAGCAAATAGCGTAGACAAATGGATTCTAGCACGCTTTAACGAAGTATTAGACCACGTTTCAACAAATATGGACAAATACGAATTAGCCATCGTCGGAAACGAACTATATAGCTTCGTATGGGATGACTTCTGCAGCTGGTATATTGAACTATCAAAAGCCACACTATACTCAGAAGACGAAAGCCTAGTAGCCAATACGAAAGCTGTACTATACACAGTCATGATGGGAATTCTAAAAGTATTATCACCATTCATGCCATTTGTGACAGAAGAAATCTATTTGAACTTGCCACACGAAAAAGCCAGCTTAAACGTAGAAACATGGCCAGAAAAAGTTGAATTCGAATACACAGATAAAGAAAAAGATGAAATGGCGTTAGTAATCAGTGCTATTCAAACTGTACGTGAAATCAAAGTCGAATACGCAATGAAACCAAGTGAAGACTTAACAATCTCACTACACAACGACAATGGCTATGTAGCACTAAATACAGAATCAACTGCCATCCTAGCACGTATGGCACACGCCACAGTCAAAGAAGACCTAAATACAGAAGATGTACTTTCTCGTACAATCGAAAAAGCTGTATTAACAGTCGCAATGGATGCATTAATTGACTTAGAAGAAGAAAAAGGAAAACTAGAAAAAGAAATTGCACGCCTAGAAAACGAAATCAAACGTTGTTCAGGTATGTTGAAAAATCCTGGATTCGTCAATAAAGCACCAGAAGCTAAAGTCAATGCAGAAAAAGAAAAACTAGCATCTTACACAGAAAAGCTAGAAATGACGAAAGCACAATTAGATAACATCCTTAAGAAATTAGGATAGTATAAATCAAACGCCTAGAGACAAGCTCTAGGCGTTTTTTTTGTAAGCGTCAAATAGGCCCATATTAAAATAACGATCTCTTTGTGAAATAATAGAACCACAAGGAAATCGTATTTTTATGCAAGGTACTTCAAAAGTGGAATGGATGCATATATCCGCAGATCAAGAATCTAGCGAATTGAGCGTTTCTCAGTATTGTAAGCTTCATGGTATATTTGACAAAGCATTCTACAATGCAAAGAGCAGATATAAATGGGCTACTGAAGAACCTTCTCTTGTAGCTGTTGAAGTGAATGATGATATTGGATCTTCAAACACTGGATGCATCCGTTTTAAATTAAATGGTATGCGTTTTGAATTTAATGTATCTGTTCCAGACAAGGATATACAAAGAATCATAAAAATATGTTTGTCGTTATGATTAGTTTTGATGATATTCCAGAGATCTATATTGTAAAGAATGTTACAGATCTGAGAAAAGAAATTGATGGATATGCATCTATCGTTCAGGATGCGTTGTTCATATTCTGCAATAAACATAGAAATAAAATAAAGTGTATGTACTGGGACGGAAATGGATTCTGGCTTCTGTATAAAAGGCTTGAAAAAGAGCATTTTCAGTTTCCAATTCGTGATGATGGCATAGCTACAATAACGAAGCAGCAATTGAGATGGCTTCTTGAAGGTTTAAGGATGGAACAGAAAAAACTTTTGAAAACAAGTTATTTAAATACGCATAAAACGCTTTATTTACAGTCTTTTTATGCGCATTTGTGGTATAATACATATGTATGGTAAATGTTGAAGATATTAATAAATTACAAGAAAAGTTTGAAAAATGGACCGTGAAGAGCTGAAGGAATATGCGATTGGAGAAACGATTTCTAAAATGACATATTTGGATCAGCTTGTATCCATGAAAAGAAGTAAGTTTGGCTCAACTTCTGAAAATGCTTCCCTTATTCAATGAAATCGAAAAGATACTTGATAATGTGAATCCGGATGATTTATTAGAGCCTGAGGTCCAAAGCACAAAAAAAGGCAAGAAGAGAAAGCCAAAATCAAAAGAGAATGATTATTCAGATTTGGAAATAAAAGAAACAATTCATCATTCAACAAAAAACAGATCATGTCCAGAATGTGGTTCTTTGATGAAAGAGTTAAAGCCAACGATTTCGTATGAGTTAAAATACAAACCATTTTGTCTTATTGAAGGCAGCGTTGGCATATAATAAATATGTTTTGGGAACACCACTATATAGACAAGAACAGGATCTAAACAGGCAAAATATATGCATCAATCGTCAAAATTTGAGCAACTGGATGATGCAGTGCTCAAATGATTATCTGGAATATGTATTCGATCAGATGTGTGACGACTTTAAAAAGCTGGAGACTGTATATTTGGATGAAGCACCACTTCAAATCATTGAAGACTGTAAGGACGGTCGAAAAAAGGGATATGTGTGGATGGGAATGAGCGGAACATTCGAAACCATTCAGATGGCGTTGTACTTCAGTCCAGGAAATCGGAAATACGAAAATGCGACGATGATTCTTAGAGAAGACAGTCAAGCCATAGCTCACAGTGATGGATATGAAGCATAGCATAAGGATATTTGTCTGATGGTTGTAGGATGCATGTCGCATGTACGAAGAAAATTCGTAGAAACACAGAAAGCATCCATTGGAGAAAAAGAAATTCGAAAGCTTTCCACAAGAGAAGAAAGGATCGAATATCTTGATAGCCATCCTGGATATAAAAATATTCTGATAGCGATCCATTATATAAACAAACTGTTCAAAATTGAAGAAACATTGAAAAAAGAAGGTGCAACACCAACCGAACGCTATAAGAGACGTCAGGAAGAGTCGTTACCTATATTCAATGAGTTTTTTGTGTACCTTCATGAAATAGAAGGCCAATACCTGCCAAAAGGAAAAATGGGATCAGCAATCAGTTATACATTCCATGAAGAAGAGTATCTAAGAAATTTCTTTAAAGATGGTCGCTATGAATTAAGCAACAATCTAGCTAAACAAAGAATCAAACCATTCGTAATAGCCAGAAAGAATTTCTTGTTTTAAAATACAAAAAAAGGTGCTAAAGCAAGTACCATATATTTAAGTTTGATAGAATCCGCAACATATAAATATCTGGAATATGTGCTGGATATATTGAGCACCAAAGGATTATCAAATGAAATCAAAAATAGTGTGTTGCCGTACTCTAAACAGCTGCCAAAGAACCTATATGTAAAAAAAGAATAGATTCGATTGACAATGACATTGTATCATTTCAAATCGGATCTTTTAATTTGTCGAATAAATTTTGTGTGCTAATTCTTGATCTGCAAAATCAACATTGAGGATACCATAATTCTTTTTTGCAAATCATAGTCCTTCAAGTGTGCGTTATTATTCTTTGCGTAGTTTTTTTGAATGACCAATCTTACCTTTACCACTCGTGGAGGTAAAATTTAAATAGAATGTAGAATCATTAGACATAGAGTTTTCTAAACAATATTCGATGGCTTGTATCTTATCTTCTACATCATAATTATAACTTGATTATTACGACACGGGCAGAGAAATTATTGGATAAAAGTATAAAAGCACCATTTTGGTGCTTTTGGTGGTTTTGGTGAAATATTCTAAAATAAATATAAATGTCAAATCCAGAATGATGTTATAATAGATGCATGCTGATTAATGTATATGTAGAATACAATCGCCTACGCAATACCTTTACATATTCTTGTGATTGTCATGTTGAAGTTGGTTGTCGAGTCCGTGTTGAATTCAACAATCGTACACTTGTAGGATTTGTCGAAGAAGTTGATGTAGAAAGCGATTTTAAAAATATTAAGCCTGTCATTGAAGTCATAGATGAAAAGCCATTATTAAATAACGAATTAAAGGTATTGGCAAATTATATGGCTGATTTTTATGCCAGTTCGAAAGTGACTTGTTATAAAACAATGCTGCCACCAGCTCTTCGTCCTTCTAGTAAGCATTCAAAAATTATCTATGAAGATTATGCGATATTAAATGATTCTGATTTACCATTAACATCAAGACAAAAAGAAGTGCTTCATAGTTTTACCTATCCATGCAAGATGAGTGAACTTAGAAAAGTAAGTCCATCCATCACAAAGGTTTTATTAGATAAAGGTTATATTATTCTTGAAAAAAGAATTAAGGATTCCAATACATGTGTAAGTGAAATTGCGGATGTTACACATTCTTTAACTTCTGAGCAAGTGTCGGCGATTGAAACCATTCAAAACACCAATAAAACGGTCTCTTTACTTCATGGCGTGACTGGTTCTGGTAAAACCGAAGTCTTTTTGCGATTGGCAGAAGATGTGTTATCAACTGGAAAACAAGTTCTATTTCTTGTTCCTGAAATAGGTTTAACGCCGATGATGATACAAAGAGTGCAGGCGCGCTTTAAACAAAAGATTGCGATTTATCATTCAGGATTGAATGCGCAAGAAAAGCTAGAACAATATAATTTAGTAAAAAATCATAAAGTCGATATCGTTGTAGGTACGCGGAGTGCTTGTTTTATGCCGTTTTCTTCTTTAGGCTTGATTTTAATGGATGAAGAACACGATTCTAGCTACAAACAAGATAATACACCACGCTATCATACGCGCGATATTGTCTTATTTCGTGCGGCCTATCATAAGTGTAAAGTCGTATTGGCAAGTGCGACACCTTCTTTAGAATCGTACGCAAGAGCTTATAAGAACGTCTATGAATTGATTGAACTTAAAAATCGCATTCATGAAATGCCGGAAATTTGTTTGATAGATATGAAAAAGGAAAGAATCACAAACGGCTTATCTGAAACATTGCTTCAAGCTATTCATGAGCGTCTTTCTAAAAATGAACAAGTGATCTTGCTTTTAAATCGAAGAGGCTATTTACCCATTGTTCGCTGTAGTGATTGTGGTCATGTACGCATATGTCCAGATTGTGGTGTGGCTTTAACCTACCACAAAAATCAAAATGCCTTGGTATGTCATTGTTGTGGAAGACAATTTCCATTTATGGAAGAATGTCCAAGCTGTCATTCTAAGAACTATTTTAAAGCCGGTATGGGAACTGAGCGTTTGGAAGAACAGATTCTAGAAATCTTTAAGAATCATCATGTCGTTCGTATGGATGCAGATAGTACACGAAAAAAGAATGCGCATGAAAAGTTGTTAAGAGAATTTGAAGAGTCTGGAGATCTATTAATCGGTACGCAAATGGTGGCTAAAGGCTTGGATTTTGAAAGAGTGACTTTAGTTGGAATTTTAAATGCGGATGCCACGCTTTGTCGAAATGACTACAGGGCTAGTGAGACAGCGTATGAAATGTTAGAACAAGCGAGTGGAAGAAGTGGTCGTGGAAGGCTAAAAGGACAAGTTATGATTCAAACATTTGATTCGGATCATTTTGTGATGCGATGTGTTCAAATGCATGATTATAAGATGTTTTTTAATCAAGAAATGCGCTATCGCCATTTAGGGATGTATCCACCCTATGTGTATTTATGTACCTTAGTATTTACACATTTTGATTTGCAGGAAGCCTATAAAATGGCGCGTGTTGCGAAATCGTATTTTACTTCTTTGCGCGTATTGGGTCCGATTGAAATTCGTATGCAACAAAAGAAGCATCGTGTGCGCTTGATTCTAAAATCAAAGGACGATCAATTATTACACAAAATTGTGCGAAATTATTTGGATGAAACAAAATATGTTGTGGATGTGAATATGCATCCAATTATGATGGAGGAATAGAATGAGAAAATGGATATGGAAAGCCTTAGATGAAGTTGTGAATAAAAAAGTCTATTCCAATTTATATTTAAGAAATCATTTACAGGAAGTGGATGAAAAAGATCGTGCATTGGCTACACGCATTTTTTATGGAACCATTCAAAATTATCGTTATTGTAAAGAATGCTGGTCAAAGTATGTGAAGAATAAATTACACCCTAAAATGGATGTGTTATTGACAATGAGTACATATCAGTTGTTGTTTTTGGATAAAGTCCCAAGCTATGCGATTGTCAATGATGCGGTCAATATTGCCAAAAAGATCAATGTGAAATATTCGGGTTTGACAAATGCCGTATTGCATAAGGTCAAACCGATTGAAACGGACAATGTAGCCTTAAAGTATTCATTGCCCGATTGGCTTTATAAGATGTGGGCTTCTCAATATGGACAAGAAAAAGCTTTGATGATGGCAAGTGCAAGTGTAAATATATTACCCATGTATGTTCGTCGAAATACATTAATGACTAGTGAAGCTGATTTTGATTTGGATACGTTTGTTTGTGTTCAAGATCCATTATATATTTATACAGGTAATGATTATTTTCATCATGACTACTATCAAAAAGGTTATATGAGTGCCCAAGATGAGGGGAGTTTTGCGATTGCAAAATTTGTTGATCCTAAGGAAAATGAAAGAATTCTAGACTGTTGTGCAGCTCCAGGAACAAAGACTATGGCCATGGCCGAAAGGATGCATAATCAAGGTCATATTGATTCGTATGATTTACATGCACATCGTAAAGAATTGATTGATAGTGATGCCAAACGCTTAGGTATTGATATTGTACATGCAGGTGTACAAGATGCGACAACATTTAAAAGTTCTGTGTTATATGATCGTATCTTATGTGATGTTCCATGTTCAGGCTATGGCGTATTATCTAGAAAACCAGATATTAAATTACACATGGTTCCTGAAGATATGGATTCGTTGATTCCGTTGCAGTATTCTATTCTGAATAATGTATGTCAATATGTAAAGGTGGGGGGAGTCTTAGTCTATTCCACTTGTACGATGAATAAAAAAGAGAATGAAAAACAAATTGAGAAATTTTTGAGTGCGCACGAAGAGTTTTGTCTTGTGGATGAAAAAACCATTTTTAGTGATACAAGACAAGATGGCTTCTATATGGCAAAACTAGTGCGTAAATGATATAATGAACGGTAGAAATTGAGGTGCTATTTTGGAAAGTTTATACAATTTAAATTATGATCAAATGTGCGAATATGCCCTAGATCACGGATGGAAATCGTATCGTGGACATCAGATCTTTCAATGGTTGTATCGTAATCGTGTATTTGACATTGATGAAATGAGCAATGTATCAAAGGAAACAAGAGAAATCTTAAAGAAAGATTTTATTGTGAATCCTTTAGAGTTAATAAAAAAACAAGTTTCACATGATGGAACAACAAAATTCTTGTTTAAAACAAGTGATGGTGCACTACTTGAAAGTGTTATGATGGTCTTTGACTATGGTCGAAGTATTTGTGTTTCCAGCCAGGTTGGCTGCAACATGGGCTGTGCATTTTGTGCGAGTGGCTTGACAAAGAAAAAAAGAGATCTAACAAGTGGTGAAATGGTTGCCCAGGTTATGTATGTTCAAAAAGAATTGGATAAAGATAACTTGCGCCTTTCACATATTGTTGTCATGGGTACAGGAGAACCTTTTGATAACTATGATAATGTCATGAATTTTTTGGCAACAGTAAACCATGATCGTGGTTTAGGTATTGGTTCTAGACATATTACGATTTCAACTTGTGGCATTGTTCCAAGAATCTACGATTTTGCCAATGAACATACACAATACAATTTAGCCATTAGTTTACATGCGCCAAATGATGAATTGCGTGATAAATTAATGCCAGTTAACCATGCATATCCATTAAAAGAGTTGATGGAAGCTGTTAAGTATTATGGTCAGGAAAACAATCGTCGTTTGACTTTTGAATATATTTTATTAAATGGTGTTAATGATCGTCCTGAACATGCCAAACAATTATCAAAGCTTCTTCATGGAATGAATGCATATGTCAACTTAATTCCATACAATGCGGTAGATGAAAAGGGCTTTAAATCGGTAAGCCATGACGAAGCTATGGTTTTTTATGATTTGTTGATGAAGAATCATGTTCGTTGCACGATTCGAAAAGAACATGGTAACGATATCGATGCGGCTTGTGGACAATTAAGAATCAAAGAAATTAAAAAGGAAGGAATTTAGGCGGATGAAAGTTTTTGCGAATACAGATGTAGGTCTTGTAAGACAATTAAATGAAGATGATTATTGCATCGCTCATAATGCCAATGATGAATGGATGGCCATTGTCTGTGATGGTATTGGTGGTGCAAAAGCAGGAGAAGTGGCGAGTCATACAGCGGTAATGACTATGTATGAAGCATTTATGAAGTCTCCTGTATTTGAAAAAGATCGTCAAGTTGACAACTGGATTCGTGAAAATTTAAATCAGGCGAATGATTTCATTTATTCAAAAAGCTTAAAGAATTTCAATGAAAGAGGTATGGGGACTACGGCAGTGGGTGTCATCAAAGCTCATATTGGGACGTTTATTTTTAATGTGGGAGACTCAAGAATCTATGCGGATTATAATAATGAACTGATTCAAATGAGTGAAGATCATAGTGTCATTGCCCAATTATTAAAAGAGGGTAAGATCACTTTAGATGAAGCAAAGTCTCATCCACAAAAAAATACATTAACAAATGCCTTAGGCGTATGGCATGTTTTCCGTATTGATATCAATAAGATTGAAAATACATATAAATATTTGTTGGTTTCAAGTGATGGATTACATGGATATGTTGAAAAGAAAGTGATTTCGGATATTGTACATGACTCGAGTCTTTCTTTACAGGAAAAAACGGAAACATTGATTGCCAGAGCTAATCAATCAGGTGGTTATGATAACTGCACAGTTATCTTAATGGAGAATGATGGAGAATAATAACTATGATGATGGAACAAATAGCGAACCGCTATGAGATCTTGTCTTTGATTGGTCAGGGTGGAATGGCGGATGTCTATAAGGCAAAGGATACGATATTAAATCGTATTGTAGCAATCAAAGTTCTGCGTGATAAATTAAGTGGGGATGCGATGGCATTAGTGCGCTTTCAGCGTGAGGCAAGTGCAGCGAGTCGTTTATCACATCCAAATGTTGTAGATATATATGATGTTGGTGAATATGAAGGTATGCACTATATTGTCATGGAATATATTCGTGGTCGAACTTTAAAAGATTTGATAGCACAGCGCGGAGCTTTAGGTGTGGATGAGGCCATTGCCATTATGAAACAATTGATCAGTGCAATTGATCACGCGCACGATCATAATATTATTCATCGTGATATCAAACCGCAAAATGTGTTGGTAAAAGACGATGGAACGATTAAAATTACAGATTTTGGGATTGCGGTAGCCCATGGTTCTGTACAGCTAACGTTTAATAATACGGTTATGGGTTCAGCCCATTATTTAGCGCCAGAAACAACACAGGGTAAAGAACCAAATGCACAAGTGGATATCTATTCATTGGGTATTGTATTCTATGAATTGTTAACGGGGCACGTTCCTTTTACAGGAAAGACACCGACAGAGATTGCGATCAAGCATTTGCGTAAACCAATGCCTTATGTGCGTGATTTCAATCCGGATATTCCACAGTCTGTTGAAAATATCATTTTAAAGGCGACCGCAAAAAATTTAGATGACCGTTATGTATCTTGTAAAGAAATGCTTTATGATTTAATGCATTGCATGGATATAGAATATCGTGATATGAAGCGTATCAAGGTGGATGCAAGTTCGAATAAAGAATTGATGAAATATGATAATGGGCATATTGATTTTGAAGATGAAGAGTCTGAAAAAGAAGAGAAGAAAAAACCAAATTGGATTCCAGCTGTCATGATTAGTGCTGCTGTTGTGATTTCTATTGTTGTACTTGTACTCATTGCCAGCATTACAGGCATAATTAAGATTAGTGGCTTTCTGGGCTATCAAACAATGCCGAATGTAGTGGATTTGACACCAGATGAGGCCATCGATGTGTTGCAGAATGCGCATTTTAACACTTCAAGAGTAACGTATGTTTATAAGGCGAATGATAAGTATGAAAAGGGAAAAGTCATTAAATCTTCTTATAAAGAGGGTGAAGTGATTTTAAATGATGCGAAAATTGTTTTAACCGTTTCTAAAGGATCTACCTATTTAGTACCAGACTTTACAGATGGCTCGTATTCGCAGGCTGCTTATGAATTAGCAAAGAATTGTCCAAATGTGCAGATTGAAGTTGAACATGAAGGCTCAAAAGATATGGATCCAGGTATTGTTTTACAACAAAAGGGTTTAACGCCAGGAAAACGTATTGATCCAGACAGTAAGGAAACTATTACTTTTGTGGTAAGTACCTATCCTTCGATTGTGATTCCTTCGGACTTGATTGGTCAAGACGTATTGGATGCCAAAGATGAATTGAATGATTTAGGAATTGCGGTTGTCTTAAGTCATATTGAAAATGGACAAGGTAGCAATAAGGTCATAAGTGTATCGCCAGATGTTGGAACTGAATATATACAGGAAGGAACAAACAGTGTTGTGACACTGTATTATGATTAATATGCAGAAAGGAAGAATTATAAAAATAATTTCGAATCAATATACGATTCAAAATGAAAAAGAAGAAATCATTGCCAAACCAAGAGGTAAAATGCGCCAGCATGAAGCGCCAGTCGTCGGGGATTTTGTCGAATATGAAAAGGTTGAGGATTCATATCGTATTCATAAAGTTCTTTCACGAACAAATCGTCTTTTAAGACCGGCCATAGCCAATGTAGATCAAGCTTTGATTGTCACAAGTTTAAAAGATCCGGACTATTCTTGTCACTTATTAAACCGTTTGATCTTCTTAGTGGGCTTAGCAGGTGTCAAACCGGTGATTTGTGTGACCAAACTTGATTTATTGGATCGTCCCGAAGAAATTTTGGCGGATCTTGAAAAATATAAAAAGGCGGGATATGATGTGGTTTTCTCAAATCCTGGTAGTGATGATAAAGAATTACAGGAAATCTTAAATGGAAAAGTGTCTGTTTTATGTGGTCAGTCGGGTGCGGGTAAAAGTTCTTTATTGAACCGCCTAAATCCTGATTTTGAATTACAGACACAAGCCATCTCTAAAGCTTTGGGTCGTGGTAAACATACTACACGCTATTGCCAGTTACACCATGTGTGTGATGGCTTGGTGGCGGATACGCCTGGATTTTCAAGCTTAGATTTTACAAGATTAGATACTTCGCATTTAGATGCGTGTATTCTTGATTTTAAACCATACATTCATACTTGTCGGTTTAAAGATTGCAGGCACTTGAATGAGCCGGATTGTAAGATCAAAGAGGCTGTTGAAAATGGAGAAATCAATCCATCTGTTTATGAGGATTATAAAAATATTATGGAAGAAAGAGGTAAAAAACTATGAATTCAATTGTGATTGCACCTTCAATTTTATCTTTGGATTATGCCAATGTGAGTGCACAATTAGAAATTTTAAAAGAATCTAAAGCAGAGTGGTTACACTTTGATGTGATGGATGGTCATTTCGTACCGAATTTAACGTTTGGACCTGATATTTTAAGAGGCTTTAAAAAGGCTTGTCCATTATTTATGGATGTGCATTTAATGGTAGAAGACCCAGAAACATACGCACCTATCTTTATTAAAAATGGTGCGGATCTAGTAACTTTCCATACAGAAGCTTTGAATAATGATTTGACTCGTATTCAGAAGTTATTGGATGAAATTCATGGTTTGGGTGCGAAAGGTGGTATTGTCGTAAAACCAAATACAGCCATTGAACCTTTTGAAAATGTACTCAAATCTTGTGATCTTGTCTTAATTATGAGTGTTGAGCCTGGTTTTGGTGGCCAGAAATTTATGGCCGACATGCTTAAAAAAGTAGAGTGGTTAAAAGAAAAGCGTGAAGCATTGAACCTTTCATATCGTATCGAAATTGATGGGGGTATCAACCAGGATACGTTTAGATTGGCATTAAATGCAGGGTGCGACACATTGGTTGCGGGAAGCTACGTATTTAAAAATGACATTGCTAAAACAATTGAAGGTATGCTTGAATAAATGACTTGTGCGGTTTTAATTACACCACTCGTTGATGTTGTGCCAAAAATTGAAAATTGTGATTATATAGGTGTTGATGCTGGTGCATTAAAAATTATAGATCAAGGTTTTCCAATTAAAATGGCAGTGGGAGACTTTGATTCTTTAAGTGAAGAGGATTTTAAACGAATCACGTGTCCAATTGAAAGACATCCCATTATGAAGGATGAAACGGATTCAGAGCTTGCGATTCGTTTATGTAAAGATTATGATACGATCTATTTATATGGGGGCATGCAAGGAAGAATCGATCATACGATTGCGAATATTCGCTTGGCGATGTATCGTTTTCAAAATGTAGTGTTAATCGATGAGCACCAAAGAATATCTGTTATGAATGTAGGCGTTCATGAAATTGATGATTCGTATCATCATATTTCATTTTATCCTATTCAAGAGGGTGTGCTTTCTTTATCGGGATTTTTATATCCATTAGATAAAAGACGGATTCATATCGAAGAAATATATACGACAAGTAATTCTTTAACAGGGAAAAAGGGAATCGTTCGTGTGGATGAAGGTAGCTTTTTATGTGTACAATCCAACTGGAGGTAGTCTATGTTCTATGATGTAGCTATGAACTTTGTGATTGGAACCATATTAATGGTTGCGGGAGCCATCATGATATGGATTCCCAATCGTATTTTTACAGGGATCTTAATCGCATCTATTGTATTTTTATGTGTCAATGGCGTAGTTTTAATTATTCGCTTTGTAAAGAATAAAATGAATAAAGATTTTTTCTTTTCCATATTATCCTTTGTGTTTATGTTTTTCTTAATGAACTTTCGGTATCTTCCACAATGGATCTTGAGAGTAAACTTTGGCGGATATTGTATTCTTTGTGGATTTGCCTGTTTTGTTCAGCTTGTGATTAATCAAATCAATCATATTAAAAGAAACTTCTTTAACTTTGTGTTTAGCTTTATTTACATTTTCTTTGGCTTTTATTTGTTATTGAATCCAGACTTTCATACAGATCTTTTAATGCGTGCTTTTGGCATTTACTTTATGATCTTAGGTATGCGTTATTTTGGGGATGGATATGAAGGAATCAATCCTTTAACGAAATATAAATGGAAACGAAAAGTAAGAATCACACTTCCGGCTTTTCTTTGTGCTTTCGTTCCAGATGCGGCTTTGACAAGTGTCAACCGGTATTTAGAGGATGGTAAGCCTGAAGATTTAAATACGTATAAGAAGGATGAGGTTGTTCGCTTAAAGGTGATTGTCCATGTCGGGCCCAAGGGCTTTCAAAAGGTTGGTCACATCTGTTTTGCGTATGATGATATTGTCTATAGTTATGGAAATTATGATAGTGACTCCTTTCATTTAAATCAAACGATTGGGGATGGCATTTTCTTTACGGTGCCACTCGAAAAATACATTCCGAATATGATTTCGGCAGAGAATAATTCTATTTTTGAATATGGTGTTTATACAACATCGAAACAGAATGCATTGATTGAAAAAGAGATTGAAAAAATTCGTCAGAATGGCTATCGTTGGTATACAAAGATTGAAAAAGAAGATGGATATGATCGTTTTAGTGAATATGAAATGGATTATCCAAGTCGCCTACATTATCGTACGGGAGCAAAGTTATATAAGGTCAAGAGTGGTAAATTTCATATTTACTGGGCTTTAGGTGATAATTGTGCATCTTTTACCGATTTGGTTTTGGGAACGTTAGGTGCGGATGTATTGAGTATACGTGGTATTATTAGTCCAGGAACGTATTTGGATTGGCTTCAAAAAGAGTATTTGAAAAAGAACAGTCCAGTTGTATTTAGGCGTATATATAAGGAATGGGAAAGCGAGTGATGAATGGATATTTTTATAATGCAATCTAAGAACATTCATAACTTTAGTCATGAGATGAATTAGATATACATATGTTCGATAAATAATTTAAAAAT
>NZ_JAJDMK010000159.1:0-1232 GCF_020593575.1 Holdemanella sp. DFI.5.55 | reverse complement strand
ATCAAAGCGTTTAGATTTGTCAGTACATCGAATTCACTTTCGTATTCCTGATTGTTGAATTCAATATAATCCTCTTTTAGATCACGAAGCTTTTCAAAGTTTGGATCCAGTTCTAGAAACATTTTCTCAATGGTGAATGTATCTACATTCATACCTAGCATTTTATGATAATAGCGTTTTGTTGAATAATTAATTTCATCATGGTTTTTAAGGATAACCCATTTATAGTTTTGTAACAGAATTACTTCTTTAGAAGGCTTTATAGATTTATCATCACGGTTCGTATCGTGATTTTTTTCTTTTAGCCTTTGTTCGTCTCTTTTTTTGTATCTCTTCATTACTTTGTAGATGTAAGTATTCATGCGAGATATTATAACCTTTACTACATGAAACGAATCGAGGATTGTGACCGCATTAGGAAAATACTCTTCAGGCATAGTAAGATAAGTCTTATAAGCATCAGATATTACACCTTTGACATTTAATCTTTCCTTAAGTGGAATAGATAGAAAGTAGTTTTCAAGTGTAGAATGCCATCGATTATGAACGATATCGATGATTTCTCCAGTAGAAAAATCCATAATGACAAATGCATATTTTTCGGTATTACTGATGTCCAGATATACTTCATCTACAGATATGTATTCAGGCAAAGGAAGTCTAGGAAGATCCACATAGCGCTTGAATATAAGACGGGCAGCTGAATCAGATATATTGAATTGAGCTGCAATCTCGGCTGTTGATTTAGTAAGAGTCTTGAATGCATTAAGAATCAAATATGGCGTGATATTTGAAGAATGTGAGTATTTATCCAAAAACGGAAAGGAATCATTCTCTGTGAGTCCGCACTCCTTACACACCCATCTGCGCTGGCGTACTATCAAGTAAGTGTTCATTGAATCCTGAGAGATTGGATGATTTACTTTACGAACATAGATACCCTTGGAATGCATACGAGACTGACACATAGGGCAAAGAGTAGGCTTTAAGTTTTTTTCGATATAAACAAATTTATCAGAACCGATGATTTCAATCTTAGTAACAGTGTATGTACCATCATCAGTCAGATTAAGAAGAGCCAGATAATTAGAATTTTGATTCGTGTTGTGTTCCATAATAAATTTTACCTCCTGAACAACGTAGAAAAACACAACACATTCATTATAGAAGATAAGATACTCTAAAAACTTTAAAAAGTTTTTAGAGCAGGTTATAAACGCCTCTAAATAATT
>NZ_JAJDMK010000158.1:0-1247 GCF_020593575.1 Holdemanella sp. DFI.5.55 | reverse complement strand
TCTTCTAAGAAATCTGTAACACGCTTAACATATTGAGCACATAACTCATCTGTCTTCGCTTCCACCATGACACGAATCAATGGTTCTGTCCCACTTGGACGAACTAAGATACGTCCTTCATTTCCTAAATCATTCGCAACTGCATCTACAACTTCTTGTAGTTCTTTACTTTCTAGACATGCATTCTTATCTTTAACAGTCACATTCTTTAATAACTGTGGATAAATAAACAATCCTTCACTTAATTCCTTTAATGATTTTCCTGTAGCTTTCATGATTTCTAGAATCTTTAATGCCGTCATTAAACCATCACCCGTTACTTCATGTTCTAAGAAAATGATGTGTCCACTTTGTTCTCCACCAACCCAGTAGTCATTCTTCTGCATTTCTTCAAATACATACTTATCTCCTACTGCCGTTTGAATATAATCAATCTTATTGGCATCTAAAGCCTTATATAAACCTAGGTTTGCCATAACCGTTGTGACAACCATATTCTTGTTTAAATGATTGATTGATTTCATGTAGCGAGAACAAATATATAAGATGTAGTCTCCATCGCAAAGCTTTCCATCTGAATCCACCATGATCAAACGATCGGCATCGCCATCAAATGCCAAACCAATATCATAGTCCCCTTCACGCATCATTCTTTGTAGTCCTTCAGGATGTGTAGATCCACACTTATTGTTGATGTTGATTCCATTTGGTGAATTGCTGATGGCATCTACTGTAGCACCTAAAGAATCCAATGTTTCTACCGCTGTACTTGTCGCAGACCCATTTGCCAAGTCACAAAGAATCTTCATGCCAGATAAATCTACAGGAACACATTCTTTTAACCAGCTCATATAGATTTCTAGTCCATCTTCCCATTCGAAATATTCTCCAATGTGATCTCCAGTCACTAGATCTAAATCGGTTAATCCATCCATAAATTTTTCAACTTCAAGAAGAAGTTCTTCTTCCATCTTCTCTCCATTGTGGTTAAAACACTTGATTCCATTATCATAATACGGATTGTGACTTGCACTTACCATGATTCCACAATCAAAGCGTTCTTTACGAACCAAATAAGATATAGCCGGAGTTGGACATACACCTAATAAATAGACTTGAGCCCCCATGCTTGTAGCACCCGCCGCAAGACCTAATTCAAACATGTCTCCACTAAGTCTTGTATCTTTACCAATCAAGATTTTCGCATGTTTTTCTTTTCCATAATACCAGCCTAAATATTGTCCAAT
>NZ_JAJDMK010000157.1:0-1405 GCF_020593575.1 Holdemanella sp. DFI.5.55 | reverse complement strand
GATTTTACTCGTAAGAGAAAACTGCCTGCTGAAACTCTGATACACTTTATTGTTCAGATGCAGTCTAAAAGTCTAAACTCCGAGTTGTGTGAATATTTTACAGACTTGGATTCTTTGCCTACTGCTTCTGCTCTTTGTCAACAAAGAGACAAGCTTGATATCAGTGCTTTCCAAAGAATTATGCATCTGTTTGTGAATGCATTTGATGATTACAAGACTTGGAAAGGATACCATGTTCTAGCTTGCGATGGTTCGGATGTAAATATTGCCTATGATGAAAAGGATGAAGATACTAAAAGACAGAACGGCAATAATAAACCATTCAGTCAGCTTCATATCAACGGATTATATGACTGTATCAATCATGTTTTCTGGGATACAAGTATTGATACAGCTACTAAGACTAGAGAATGTGCTGCTTTAATGAAAATGATTATGAGACATGATTATCCTGTAAACTCGATTATTACGGCTGATAGAGGTTATGAGAAATACAATCTAATGGCATGTTGTATAGAAAATAATCAGAAATTTGTATTTCGTATTAAAGATATAAATGTATTTGGTTCAATTCTTTCAAATCTGAATTTACCACATGAAGAATTTGATTTAGATGTTACTAAAATACTGACTCGTAAACAAACAAATGAAACGAAGAATAATAAAGATAAATTTACCATTATGAAAAAAGAATCGGATTTTGATTATTTTGATGATGATGGGTTTTATGAATTGAATCTAAGAGTAGTTCGTTTTAAGATTACAAAGGAAACCTATGAATGTCTGGTAACAAATTTAACGAGAAATGAATTCGATTTAAATGAACTAAAGAAGATGTATCACATGAGATGGAATATAGAAACTGCGTTTAAAATGTTGAAATACATCATTGGAATGATGTCATTTCATTCAAAAAAACGTAATTTCATACAACAGGAAATCTATGCAGCAATTCTATTACATTGTTTAACAAATATCATTACTGAGAGAATCGAAGTAGAACAATCTGACAAAAGGAAGCATCATTACAAAGTGAATTTATCTACTGCCGTAACAAATATGAGGCTTTGGTTAAGAAAAATAATCTGTACAAAAGAAATGATAAAAAGAATAAAAAAATATCTGGCCCCGGTAAGACCAGATAGAAAATATCAGCGCAATATGAAACCTAAATCGGCTATACCATTTAATACAAAAGCATCATAGCGCTACATTGATTATATTTCATATATGAGTCACAGGCAAATTTTTTTGAAGTGCAAAAATTTGCCTTTTCGTCATACCTTAAATACCACATTTTTAACTGTAACGTAAGTAAAGGCCTGGATATAGAATTGTATCCAGGCTTAACTTAATAAGAATTTATCACTGTCACTATCCCGTTAGCTTAACTTAATGACATTGG
>NZ_JAJDMK010000156.1:0-1414 GCF_020593575.1 Holdemanella sp. DFI.5.55 | reverse complement strand
GTAAAACGAAACAATATGGAGCAGAAATTTGGAAGTTATCTCTACTGTTTAATGAAAGGAAGTATTGTATGGAAAGTCCAATTGTAAGCATTGATGTTTCCAATGGAAACAGTCATTACATGTGTTTTATCAAGAACAATAAACGTTTTGGTAAAGTAAAGAAAATTGATCATGATATTGAAGGATTCAAAAGACTTCTAGAAGATATTCAGAAGCTGGAAGCTGAAACCAATGAAAAGGTATGTGCCGTATTTGAAGCAACCGGTGTTTATACAAAACCTTTAGAAAGATTTCTAAGTAAGAACAGTATAAAGACATATATAATCAATCCTTTAGAATCTGCCAGAAAGCGGAAAGAAGAAATACATAATAAGAAGACGGATAAGCTTGATCCAATATCTATTTCAAAAGTTTATTATGATAAAGAAGAAATGATGGAACTAACAAAGAAGGATGAAACACATAACTGGCTCAGGAAAAAGAATCGATTGTATGAAGATCAGTTGAATCATCTTAGAAAATACAAGGTTACATTTCAAAATCAGTTAAGCATCTGTTTTCCGGGATATCTTGATTTATTTAAGGATGGATACAGTGATATTCCAATGACAATCCTAAAGAAATATCCACATCCGGATTTATTGAAGAACAAGAAGGCTGAAACAGTTGCCAGATATCTTGAGAAAAATACATGTCATACTCATAAGGTATCTTTAGAATATGCATTAAAAATAATAGAATTTGCGAAAAAGACATATCCCGGATGTGAAAAGGATGATGTAGAAGTTGAAATATTTAAAATATTACTTGATAAGGTAATCGAAACACAGAGGGAATGTGAAAAAACATTGAATGAAATGATAACAGTTGCTTCTACTTTAGAAGAATATAGATATATTTTAAGCATTGATGGAATAGGGACCAATCTTGCTGCAAGGATCATTGCAGAGATTGGAGATATAGAAGAATTTAAATCAAGAGAAGCACTTGTGGCATATGCAGGATTGGATCCGCATATATATCAGTCAGGAGACCAGGATGGAAAACATTTAAAGATATCCAAAAAAGGAAATAAATATCTAAGGTGTCTATTGTTTCTGGCTGTAGGATGTTCTATAAGAGGAGCTAAAGATAATCCAGTGAATCGATTCTATCAAAAGAAAAAGCAGCAATCGAACCCGCTAAATTCGAAAGCTGCCAAAACCGCATGTACCGCCAAACTGTTAAAAATAATATACGGTATATGCAAAAACAAGACCACATATGAAAGGTAGTCTTAAATACATTATAAACAAAAATTTAAAAAATTGGAGAAATCCAATCTTTTTGTCGTGGAAAATCATCAAAAAATGTGTCCTTCATGGAAAGACACAAAATTTTATGAATTAGGCTTGATTTTTATTATCTAATTTTT
>NZ_JAJDMK010000155.1:0-1481 GCF_020593575.1 Holdemanella sp. DFI.5.55 | reverse complement strand
AATTTGTTAATAAAAGACGGACAATCGGACAGCTCCCTCTACTACTGTATGATATTATTAAAGAAAGGAACTCTTAGATATGAATGAAAAATACATAGAAACAGCAATCACACTTTCACGCCTGTATGGAATCGCAGAAACACTCCACCCGTGGGCGTATCTTGAAAACCATCGGTTTTGCGATAAAATAAGAACGTGGACAGAGGAATATTTACAATCCGAACAAGAGGATATTTTATCGTTCTTTGAATCAAAAGTAATTGAATAAAAAAGGACGTATCTAAGCTCGATAATCGTACTCTACTAAATATCCTCGGGTGGAATATATTCTAAAATATCTTCTACTCTACATTGTAAGATTTCGCAAAGAGTATCAAGTGTGGTAGTAGTAATCGGCTTGTTATGTTTCATGCGGTGTATGGTATTTGCAGGCAAGCCAAACTTATAAATCAATGCATACTCTGTTACATTCTTTTTGTAAAGTGTATCATAAAAGGGTTGATATGAAATCATATAGTGAATCACGTCCTTTGCATGGTTTTATACATGATATCATTATCAATATATTGACTATGCCTAATATATTAGCTATAATTGTGATTATCGAGACAGACAATACATATAAGAAAACATCTAAAGGAGAGATTACACATGAAAAAGAAAGTACTAGCTCTTTTCATGTCATCTATGCTGATACTTTCACTTACAGCTTGTAACACATCAGCTGATACATCAAAAGAGACTACGAAAAAGAAAGAGACTACTGTCTCTGTCGACAAGGATGCCGATAAGGTGAACGACAAGAAGGACTCTAAAGAGTCTAACAAGAAGGCTGACAAAGCCGATAAGCAGGAAGACTCTAAAGAGTCTAGCAAGCCTGCTGAAAAGCCTGCCGATAAGGCAGACAATAAGGATAACGGCAAGAAGAACGACAAGCCTGCTGAGAACAGCAAGCCTTCTAATCCTGCTAACAGCGGTGCTGTGAACAAGCCTTCTAAGCCTTCTAAGCCTTCTAATCCTGCACCTGCACCTTCTAAGCCTGCTCCAAGCAAGCCTTCAGGCAACCCTGGCAACAGCTCTGCAAATAAGCCTTCCACTTCTAAGCCTGCCCATCAGCACAACTGGCAACCTGTCTATACTACCGTACATCATGAGGCTCAGTATCGTAGCGAGCCTGTCTATGAAGACCAGATTGTCTACGAAGACCGTCCTATTTACAAGTGGCAAGCATACTGGACTTGCAATGGTTGTGGTCAACGCTTCAACAGCGAAAATGATGTTCTTGAGCATGTACTCTTGGAATGCGGTACTGGTTACACTCCTCACAAAGAGCAAGTCCAAACTGGCACTGAACAGGTACAGGTTGGAACCAATAAAGTGCAAATCGGCACGAACCCAGTTCTTGTAAAGGACGCCTGGGATGAAAAGGTTCCAAATGGTCAGTCTTGCTCTTGCGGTGCACGCAAGTAAGCAAAACGCTT
>NZ_JAJDMK010000154.1:0-1483 GCF_020593575.1 Holdemanella sp. DFI.5.55 | reverse complement strand
ATTATTGTACGCTATTTCTCGTCAAAAATCAACCATTTGTTGTGACAGAGCCAAATATTAAAATTTTAGCAAAATTATTGTAATTATGTTATACGAATTTTAGTTAGTATTTATTACTGCCTATAATTATTGCTTTTAATGGTTGTTTTACCAGAACCTTAAGGGCTCTAGTTCACTAAAATTTGGCTTCATATTAAAGTCTTTCATTATACTTAAAACACCTATCACCTTCTGTAATTTCTTTTTCATTTGGTTCACCTCCTTTCTAAGAAAGTGTAACCAAAAATAAAAAAATAACTCAATTCAAATCATAAATTCACCATTTTTGGTGAAAACTAAACGATCCAAATTGGTTATCTTTAAATTACCACTATCAGAATATAGATTTAAAGACTCTGTGAATTTTTTATACGATTCAGCATCTACCTGGTTGACGTTTGACTTATAAACAGTTATCAAAATCTTGTTCGTAAGAGCTGAGAGTAAAAAGAACTCATTGGCGTGCGTTGGTTTTTATCTCTTTTCTTTTTCTCACCTTCTATAGAACATATTATAAAAGTCATAACACGTAATTTGAATAGATTTTATTCAAACTTGTGCTATGACTTTTTCATTTAATGTGATTAGATTATTAACTTTCATATTCAAATAATTTGGCAATCAAAAGCAAGTATTCAAGAAGTCATTAAGTTGCGAGTATAATCGAAGTGGCAGAAAAGTTATCTCTTATATCGGTTGTAACTTTTTTATGAACTCTATTGACAAGAAAACTTGGTAGGTGTGTAATTTAAATATGCAAAGAAAACTTTTAGAGGTGAGAATATGAAAGAACAATTACAACTGAAAAATCACTTAAAGGAAGTTCGCACAGAAGCAAATCTTTCTCAAGCTCAACTTGCAGAAATGGTGGGTGTATCAAGAAACACGATTAGTTCTATTGAAACAGGACAGTTTAATCCAACTGCAAAATTGGCTCTAATTCTTTGTATTGCATTGGACAAAAAATTTGAGGAACTATTCTATTTTTAGGAGGTCATTATGGAAAATATTATAATGTTGATTTTGGTAGTGTTCATATCTGTTGTGGGAATTATAAATATCAAAGGCAATATCAGCACAATTCATTCTTACAATAGGCGAAGAGTAAAAGAAGAAGATATACCAAAGTATGGAAAAGTTGTTGGAACAGGAACACTGATTATAGGAATATCTCTTGTATTAGGTTTTATTGTTTCGTTTTGGAGCGAAGAAATTATGGGATATATCATTCTGCCAGCGATTATTATCGGATTAGGTTTGATTCTTTATGGTCAATTCAAATATAATAAAGGTATTTTTTGAGTAGTAGATACAAAAATATTAGACAGAAAAACATCGTAGCAATACGGTTTTTTTTGTATATGACAAGAATGTGGAATAATATTCCAATTGTCACAATCCGTACATTCAAACTGATCAAAGCCAAGATAACATGTGTGGCAAA
>NZ_JAJDMK010000153.1:0-1514 GCF_020593575.1 Holdemanella sp. DFI.5.55 | reverse complement strand
ATTCTTATTTAGTCAATTACTGCATAAGATACAACAGTGCATTAAATTCTGCATCTGAATACTGATAGAAGCCAATGTCAGATGGATGCACAACATCTTTACAGTATTTAACAATTTCTTTACTTCGTTTATTTACTCTTTCTTCTTCAAATCCCATGTTGTGAAGTACATCAATCTGAATGGACATTTGAACAAATTCGACATATTCATATTCATTTGCAATTTCTTGATAGAATCTATTTAAATCATAAATGTATTTGTTCTGTTTTACTTGTGGTAGTGCATTACCATATGATTTTCGATGCAATGGATACATATAGTGGTAGCTTTCTAAAATAATTTTACAAGTAGGATAATAATTATGAATATTTTCTATTAGTCTTTTTGCACGTTGTTTCATAACATCCCAACTAAAAGATGATGCAAACGCTCCACTTTCATAATCATTCCATCCAAGCAAAATAACAACGTATTCAAGATGAGTTTCTCCAAGTGAATCTACCAAATATTTCATGGAAATGTGGTTATTATCAGCATCCCATAAATAATTGTTAGGATATGCACTAGGCAATGTATTAGGGTTTTCAGTATAATTTTCCCAACTATACCCACCTGTACCGGTAAATCTATTTCCACTTCCTTGTCCAATAAATTTACCAATTAATTTTGTTTTGGTTAAGTTGGATTCTTTAGCAATTAGATTCGCAATTTCTTGTGTTCTGAAACCCATTCCTGTAAAGCTGTCACCGAGATACATAATATTTCTATCAATATCCGATATAGTGGCTTTATCGGCAACAAAAATTTTTACACGCTTTTGTTCGATTACTTTACCGTAAGTATTAATCAATTGAAATAATGCTAAATCATTGGTTCCTTGCAGAATAGGTTTTGAATAATCTTTAGGACACGAAATGACGATTTTATCATCATATTGTGTAGTATATTCATCAATGTTTACAACACGTACATTGTACTGATTGTTTATAAATTCAGTATCAGTGTAATACATACCATACTTAAATAGCTCTATAGTTTCGCCTTTTACGATAAATAGTTTATCCGGCAAATCTAGTTTTACTTCTGTTTTTGGAGATAAATCTGCATAAATTTTTTCTTTATCTTTTTTATTAAGTAATGACTTTGCTGACACCTTTGTATATGGAAGCCTGTTTTCAAAATCGGTACCACCGAACCACCATTGTAAAACATATAAATGGTGGTTCGTTGGTGTTATAGTATATTCGTGAACTGTGTTTGCAATTTGTTTGATATATTTACCCAATGAATCAAATTCAAATACTGAAATATATGCACCTTTATTAGGGTCTTCACTTTCAGTTGTTCTGACATTTACACTTTCATAATTATCAAAATTGAGTTTTTCAGAAATCCGTGCTGTATCATACGGTGTAACTTCTTCCCCAGTTGATGGCTCGATTTTTCCACTACGGTAATTAGGTCTGATGATATAGTTGCCAATAGACAAATCACCTAAATCTTCCTTTAGTTGA
>NZ_JAJDMK010000152.1:0-1543 GCF_020593575.1 Holdemanella sp. DFI.5.55 | reverse complement strand
ATGGATTACTAGTGTCTTTATACTAAAATAATTCAGAGGAACCACTGTATCCAGTGGTCTTTCTGTATGATTATTAAACAATTGATATATATAAAAGTCAAGGCTAACTTTATCTAAAATTAGTCGTTTTAGATAAAATAGGAACAATAGAAATTGTAACCGTATGTTGTAACGGCTACCCTTGGAATAAAAAAGATAACATCTTGAATTCTCGATGATTCCGATTTTATAGGAGGACGTGTTTTATGTATATTTATCTGTACATTGATGTTGCTTTTGTGGTTAATGGCTTTAGTTGAATTGTTAAAAATCGCATTGATTATTATAGAAAAATGTAAAAGACACTAGTTCACTCTCTCCAATGGATTACTAGTGTCTTTATACTAAAATAATTCAGAGGAACCACTGTATCCAGTAGTCTTTCTGTATTTGTATTATAGTTGTTAAATTGATTTTATGCAAATGAATGGATTATGTTGTAATAATCATCTGGATGTATGGGTTGTTTTGATAAGCTTGCATACACCATCGCTTAATAGTTCGATATTTTCTTCATTGAAAATTATATCTCTAGAAGTATGTATTCGATCAAGATAATAGAACAGACCTTTCTTAAGGCCACAAACTCCATATGCATATTTAAAGTTAAAGTTGTCGGATGGATAGAATCCAAATCCTTTGTTGATGTGAACTCTTATATAATCTGTTGATGCAAATGCATTTATAATATTTTCATGTTTTGATTGATCATTTTTAATTTGTTGCGTTGGAAAGAAAAATATATCATTGCCATCGGATACACAATCAAAATTAATGATAAGTTTATTCTTTACATATTCTTTATATTCTTTCGCAAAAGCAGAAGAGCCTAATAAACCTAGTTCTTCGTTGTCAAATAACACAAAACATACTTCATCTCTTAAATCTTCTGGTAATTTGATGGCTGATTCAATGATTGTAATGATACCACTCGTATTATCATTTGCAGTATGTTTATTTGCTTTTCCAAACAACATCCAAATCATTATAATTAACCATGAAATAGAAGAAGCAATATTAAGCTCAATATTCTTAAATAGACCTATCCAAATAAACAATTGAATAAGAACGATGTTCATAAAGAATATAAGAATTAATACACAAATAATAATGGCTAATTGTGATAAAATCAGACCAAACAAATTATTAGGCACAATTAAATTGGGAAATGGTAAGACCGCCTGTGTATCATAGTGAGCTGTACAAAATATCTTAGCTTTCTCTATATTACCGATAATTATATTATTATTTATCCCTTTATGTTGAATACTAGGGCAATACCCATATTGATTAAGTTCATAAATTATATATTTACGAAATTCCTCTTTTTGTTTTTTTGTTTTTCGAACTTGAAAGTGATCAAGAATTCTGCGACTCGTTTCATTCATTCTTATTTCTCCCTTAGTTGTATATATTATATCATAATGTGAATGGGTTTCGTTTTTTTATAAGGCTCTGTCACAACAAATGGTTGATTTTTGACGAGAAATAGCGTACAATAATA
>NZ_JAJDMK010000151.1:0-1567 GCF_020593575.1 Holdemanella sp. DFI.5.55 | reverse complement strand
ACTGGAAACGAACCGGGCACGTCATTTAGACGTGTGACTTTTTTGCAGAAAAAGTTTTTTCTCGTACTTTTTTTATTATATGTTATAATCATAAGTAATAGGATGATTAGAAAGCTGAGTAGATGTATGGAAAAAGAATTTTACGAAGAATTTGAAGATATGGAAGCCGGTATTGACCAAAAACAGGCTCTTGTCGAAGAATCAAAAAAAGTTGATGAAATTGAAGATTTCAACGAAGCTGTTCGCTTTGTGAATGATTTAAAGAAAAAATGGAGAAAGACTGGATTTGGGGAGTCTTTGGCAGAAGAAAAGTTAAGAGAAGAATTTGAGGCAAATGTTGAAAAGGTTTATGAGAAGCAAAAGGCATTGTCTCAAAAGGTTGTAGAGGCTAAGGAAGCTTTGATTAAGGAAGCTGAAAAAACTTCTTTATCAGATGATTTTAAGAAGGCTACTGAAAAAATGACTTCTTTAATGGATGAATGGAAAGCTTCAGGAAATGCCGGAAAGAAAACGGATGATGAATTGTGGGAACGTTTCAATGCAGCTCGTCAGAAGTTCTATGATCGTAAACATGCAAACTGGGAAAATAGAGCGGTTCAGTTTGAAAATGCCAAAAAGGTAAAAGAAGATTTAATTGAAAAAGCTAAGTCTTTACAGGATTCAGAAGAATGGCAAAAAACAAGTGCTAAATATAAAGAATTGATGGATGCATGGAAAGCAGCAGGAAATGCAGGTCGTGAATTTGATGATGATTTATGGAATGCGTTTAATGAGGCTCGCCAAAAATTCTATGCGAAACGTAATGAATTCTATGAAAAATTGCATGTTGAACATGCTGAAAAATATGCTGAAAAACAAGCTTTAGTTAAGGAAGCTAAATCAATTGCTGGTTTACAGGAATATACTCGTGAACAAACGGCAATGATGAAAGAATTGTCTAACAAATGGAAATCAATTGGTTTCTGTGGAAAAGATAAAGAAGATGAAATCTGGAATGAGTTCAGAGGAGTTATGGATGAATACTTTGCGGGTTTAAAATCGGCTAGTGAAAAGCGTCGTGCTAACTGGCGTGAACACATGTCAGAAATTATTTCTCGTAAAGAAGAACAAATCGCAAACCAAAAACGTCAAATCAAACGTCTTCAGGATGATATGACTGGTTTGGTAAGTGAAGCTACAGTAGCTGACTTACAGGATCAAGTAGAAGATAAAGAAGATTTTATCAAACAACTTGAACAAGAAATCGAAGATATTGAAAAGAAATTAGCAGAGTAGTTGATCTACTCTCTTTTTCTTGGGGTTTATTATATGAATTTTCATGAATGTATGAAGCTGTTTTATCCAGAGACAACAATAATATTATATAATCAAAAAAATGAAGTTGTATTAGAAGGCCAAGTAAAGGACATTCGTAAAGAGTGTGAAAAATATCATAATGTAGAAGTTACCTTCGTATCGGGTAGAGCAGATATAACGGGACTTAAAATTTGGCTAGATATGTAAAAGGAAGAAGGGTAACCAAAATCATTTAGGGTTTTAGCGCAATCATTTGGGGTCTAGTTCGGGG
>NZ_JAJDMK010000150.1:0-1583 GCF_020593575.1 Holdemanella sp. DFI.5.55 | reverse complement strand
GAGATAATATGAAGTGACCTCCTATTGTCAATACGTGGATTACGACTCATAATTGAATTGATAAAAACACTTATGGTGTCGATGCCATAACACAATAGGAGGTCACTATGAAAAGTATATTATCTGTTGGAATGGATGTCCACAAAAATTCGTTTAGTTTATGCGCTTATGATGGTTATACAGGAGAAATCGTTTCAGAATCTACATTTGCTTCTGATGTAAAACTAGTAATTAAGTTTATTGAAACACTTAAAAGTCGTTATGAAAACGATATAGAAATCAAATGTGGTTATGAAGCAGGTTGTCTTGGATATTCTCTTTATAAGTCGTTAACTGCAAGAGGAGTGGATTGTGTAATTTTGGCTCCTACAACTATGCAGGTTTCTGCAAAAAATAAGATGGTAAAGAATGACAGAATGGATGCTTTGAATATTGCAAAGAACTTGGCTAGTGGATCATATAAATCTGTATATGCTCCAGATGAAGAAGATGTTGAAATAAAAGAATACATCCGTATGATTCATGATTTCAAAAAGGAATTAAAAAGAGTTAAGCAGGAAATCTGCGCATTTGTATTGCGTCATGGCTATCAATATGATGGTAAATCAAAATGGACAATTCGCTATATGAATTGGATCAGAGAATTGGAAATGTCAGAAATTCAAAGAGAAACCTTAAATGAATATATTGCAGAAATGGAAAATTTAAACGATAAAATCAATCGATTCATGAATCGTATTGATGAGATGTATCAAAGTGAAAGATACCATGAAAAGGTATCTAAATTAAGATGTTTTAAGGGTATAGAAACATTTGCAGCCATGACTATACAGGTAGAAACAGCTGATTTTGAACGTTTTCCAAGCGCAAAAGCATATGCATCCTATACTGGACTTACAACAGGAGAACATTCTAGTGGCGATAAAAACAACCGAATTGGTATTACAAAGCAAGGAAATACAGTGATTAGAAAAACACTGGTAGAATGTGCACAATCTTTGGTGAAAGGAAACGTATATGCGAAAAAATCACAAGGGTTAAAAAGTCGTCAAAAAGGAATGGATGTAAATATTATTGCATATGCGGATAAGGCAACAGAACGTTTGAAGAAGAAATACCAAAAATTGATTGAACGAAATGTGCCTAGAAATAAGGCAATAGTCGCTGTAGCTAGAGAGTTAGCATGTTTTATTTGGGGAATGGAAACAGGAAACATCCATTAAAATAAAAAATAAGTGAAAGGAGATGTGAAGAAAGACTTTTAGAAAGACAAAGGATTGATGATATAGAGGAACTTCGTAAATAATGAAACAGGTCTGGTTATTTACGATTCACCTCTTAAGGCAATAGTGGTACACGAATCAAATCGCGAGGAGGACTGTACGAAAAAGCTATTGATCCACGATATGAGATTTACAAAACCTGCTCGACGGACCATTAACCTTAGGTACCCAATCCACGAATAACAGAGTGGTTAACTGTCGATAGATTTGTTTAGGAGTTCCTCTATGTCATCAATCTAAAACTGAATATTTTTAGAATATGAGTGTAATTTTGTCTTGACAAAGGTCACTTCATAACAG
>NZ_JAJDMK010000015.1:0-40419 GCF_020593575.1 Holdemanella sp. DFI.5.55 | reverse complement strand
CTGATACTCCCCTATAAAAATGGCTATTTATCAACTGTTTGTTGTGACATAGCCTAATAAAAAAATACTAAAAAGTGCAAAAAAATGCTTAAAATGTGTAAAGCATTTATGCATAGAAAATGTATAATATAGTCAAGATAGTTATTGTTTAAAGAAGAAAGCGCTATCAGGAAGGAGAGAGAATATGCCAAATATCTTATTAACGAGAATCGACAATCGTTTGATTCACGGTCAAGTTGCAACTCAATGGAGTGGAGTTCTAGGAGCTAACTTATTATTAGTTGCAAATGACGCTGTCGCAAAAGATGAATTCCGTCAAGGTTTGATGAACATGGCTGCTCCAGCTTATGCTCAGACTCGTTACTTCTCAATTCAGAAGACAATCGACATTATTGGAAAAGCAAGTCCTGCTCAAAAAATCTTCATCATTTGTGAAACACCTCAAGATGTATTACGTCTAGTTGAGGGTGGTGTTCCAATTAAAAAATGTAATATTGGAAACATGCACATGTCTGAAGGTAAACGTCAAGTTGCTACTACTGTAGCTGTAAATGACGATGATGTTGCTGCATTCAAGAAATTGCAAGAATTAGGTGTTGAATTAGAAATTCAACGTGTACCTGACATCGCACCTGAAGATATTAATAAACTTTGGAGTTAATCCAAAAAAAGGAGAAAATGAAAAATGAATATTGTAGAAATTGTGTTATTGGCAATTGTAACATTCTTTTTTGCCATCGACCAATTCTCATTAACTGAAATCGTTTATCGTCCTATCATTGCTTGTCCAATTATTGGTGCAATCCTAGGTGATGTAAACACTGGCTTAGTTGTTGGTGGTACATATGAGTTAATGATGGTTGGTAACATGCCAGTTGGTGGAGCACAGCCTCCTAACGCTGTATTAGGATCAGTTGTTGCTATGATTTTCGCTGTTAAAGCAAAAATGGACATTAATGCTGCTTTAGGAGCTTGTATGATTTTCGCTACATTCGGACAATACGTTGTAACATTAACATTTACAATCATGTCTGGTTTAATGGCTAAAGCTGATAAAGCTGCTAATGAAGCTAACCCTAAAGGAATTACAGCTGTATGTAATACTTCTATGGCTATCTTAGGTACTTTATTTGCTGTAATCGCTATTTTAGCATATGTTGGTGGAACTGCTGCTTCTGGTGCTTTACAAAGCTTAAGTGAAGAAGCAAGCTGGTTCATGGGTGGTTTAAGTGCTGCCGGTGGAATGATGCGTTTCGTAGGTTTCGCTGTATTGTTAAAGATTATGCTTTCTAACGACTTGTGGGGATGGTTACTAGGTGGTTTTGCAACTGCATTGCTATTTGGTAACGTTGAAGCTACTGCTTCTGCTTGCTTGATCTTAGTTGCATTCATCGGTGTTGCAATCGCATTATTAGACTTCAAGATTACTTCTATTGAAACAAAAGCTGCGCAGGGAGGTGTAAGTGATGGAATCTAATGCAATGACTTCTTACAAGGATACTACTCCTGCTGCAAGATTAGATAAACAAACTTTAAATAAAATGGTATGGCGTTCTTGCCAATTACAGGCTGCGTTCAACTACGAACGTATGCAATCTGCTGGTTGGTTATGGGCTATGTTACCTGGTTTGGAAAAAATCCACACAAATAAAGATGACTTAGCTGCATCTATGACTCACAATATGGATTTCCTTAATACTCACCCATTCTTCGTAACATTCGTTATGGGTATCGTATTATCAATGGAACAACAAAAAACGGATATTCAGACAATTCGTTCTGTACGTATCTCAACTGCTGCTCCATTAGGTGGTATTGGTGACGCATTGTTCTGGTATACATTAATTCCTATCACTGCTGGTTTAACTGCAAACATGGCTATTGATGGAAGTATCATGGGACCAATCTTATACTTCGTTATCGCATTCGGTGTTGAAATGGTTTTACGTTATGCTTTAATGTACTGGTCATACAACTTAGGTTTAACTGCTGTTAAGATGATGACTGCTAACGCTAAAGCATTCACTCACGCTGCAAGTGTATTAGGTGTATTCGTTGTTGGTGCTTTAATTTCTAACTATGGTGGAGGAACTAAATTAGGTATCTCAATCGCTAATGGTGAAGGTGATCCAATTGTAATCCAAAACTACTTAAATATGATTTTACCTTGCTTAATCGCATTCGCATTCACTATGATGTGCTATGTATTGATTAAGAAGAAAAACTGGACTCCAGTAAAATGTATCGCATTATTCTTAGTAATCGGTATTGTTGGAGCTGCATTCGGAATCTGGGCAGGTTCATATACACCTCTAGTACCAGTTCCATGGTCAGTAGTTGCGTAGGCTAATCTAACGAAGTTAGAATATTTTCTCTCAAATATAAGGTTGTAACGGATTATATCCTTACAACCTTTAATTTTATTTTTAGCTCATTAAAAAATTTTTTGATGATTTAAAAATGAAATTAAGGAGGTACAAATTATGGCTGATAAAAAATATCCAGTTCTTTATGCAACAAGTATTAAAGGAACAATTTTTAGACATTGTGGAGTATACAATACAATTTATTTCAATATTTATAATAATAAGGAATTAGAGGATAAACCTTATTACTTAGAGTATATGGAAAAGACAAGGGAAGAAGTTTATAAGGCAATCCAGAATAAATTTACAATGTCTCAACCATTAAAAGTGACAAATGATCATAAGGTTTTCATTATTTTTAGAGGCAATGTTGATATGCGTGATGTGAAAACTTTCTGCAAAATGATGCTACAGGAATTAGAATATTTTACAGAAGGTATTCATGTAGCAGATTATGCTGAATTAGAAACGATGTTTATGGAGATTGGTCGTGCTCCAAGTTTTTTGAAAGCTTCAAAAGTTGGAGAAAAGTTGACACAAACCGATATTCTTGACAAAATAATGGTACATATGGATGGTCATGATCAACCGCAGGATAATGGTTGTCTGACACCATATACAGATTATGTTGATTTTAAAGAGGAAGAAAAACGACAAAATCTAAAAAAAGAAGAACTCGAAGAAGTAGTTGAGTGGTAAGGAGATATTTATGGCACAAGGTAGAAAGACAAGACAAAAACAACAAGCAGATTTAAAAGGAAGTGTATCTGGTTGGCATGTTTATAAAGATGAACGTGGAAGAGCGGTATATTATGATGTGTTTTCTAAAAATGGATATATTTTAGCAAATAATGAAGATCGATATAAACAATTCAGTATGCGCTTTGTGATGGGAGCTATCGGATTCATTTTGATGTTGATGTTTGATATGCCTATCTGGTTATGTGTTTTAGCTGGTGTTGGAGTATATGGATTTTTAGAATTTAGATTTAGACGATTCTTGAAAAACTTAGCTCGCGTTGAAAACTTTAAGTGTAATGAAAAAATGAAGAGTGAAGCTTCTATTAAAACTTTAGATACGAATAAAATTATTTTGAAAATGGTTCTTTTATTAGCGTTAGCTGTATTGATTATTATTAATGCATATAACGAAAACTATACAGGTTGGATGTTAACTCTTAATTATGTAATTAGTGCATTAACATTTATCTTTGCGTTATATCATGCTAAAGAATTGATTTCAAGAAAGAGTAAGTAAAAGGTTCGGTTGAACCTTTTTTTTGCAAAAAAAATGCGCATCTATAAGATGCGCAATATTTGTTTTAGCGAACTAATTCTTCCTGGTGACTAGCATAAGTATATTCTTCAATTGTATACATAACACGAGCTTTAATTAAATCTTCAGGTGTGTTGTTCAATTTACCTTCACGTACCAATGTATATTGGAAAGGCATATACTGACTTAGCAATGGTAATGGTACTGGGTGTTCTTTTAAGTTTGCCAATAATTTAGCTAAAGCATTCTTAACATTTTCTTGAGGTAAATAGTAACGGCAACGGTCAGAGAATGAATATTTACGTTTGAATGCAATTTCATTTTCTGTTCCATGATAATATGGAGCCCATTTACCAGGGTTTGCTAACATGGCTTTGTCTAATTCTTCACGGAAGTGACTCGTTTCAAATCCATAAACAGCAGCCAATTCTTCTTCAATCATGCATAATGAGAAGATTCCTTCACGAGCGGCATAAGTAAGTCCAGGACCAACTTTTAAGATGCCAACACCATCTTCTACTAATTCACGTAATTTGTATTTAGTTTGATAATCAGTTGAGTGTCCTTCAAATACTAATTTGTCAAAATCTTTAATGCTTGCCATTAAATCTTTAGCACGTCCACGATCGTATTCTTCGCATCCGGCATCTTTTTCTTCAACACCTGGCTGAACAACAGCAGCAATAACGTGGTTCCAAGCATCTGCGATTCCCATATCATCAAATGCTTTTTCAAATGTAGCTACAGTACTTTTGAAGTCTTCAGGCTTTGTAACTTGCATACCAGCATTTTCTTCTTGTGCTCCACCTGGAATTGGAACTTCACTACCGACGATATATACTGGGTGAATTGCTTCTGGATTTTCTTGAAGTAATTCTTGGTAAGCTTCTTCGCAAACTTTAGCTAAAGTAGCTCCACGACGAGCAATTGTTTCATCACTTAAACGAGTATTTGGATCATCATCAGCAACTTTCATACTTGTATCAATATGAATTTTAGTGAAACCAGCACGAACATAGTCGTGTACTAATGTTTTTGCGTATTCCATAGCTTCTGCTTCTGGTTTGTTTGCGACTGTTAATGGTCCTAAGTGGTCCCCACCTAAGAAAATACGATCACTTGATAATCCAGCTTCTTTTGCTTTTTCATGACAGAAGTTGAAGAAATCTTTTGGTGTCATTCCTGAGTAACCACCATTTTGATCTACCTGGTTAGCAGTTGATTCAATTAAAACACATGAATCTTGTTTTTTTGCGGTTTCCATCGCAGCTTCAATAACGAATGCATTACTTGAACAGCATGAATAGATAGCTACGGCTTTACCTTCTTTTTGTTTTTTAACAATGTTTAATAATGGGTTTTGTTTAGGCATTGTATGTCCTCCTTAACTGTTTTTATTATACAGTATCTTTAACATTTTTTCTTCTTTTTAACATAAAGTTAATTAAAAAGTGCAAATATTACTAATTTGTTAAAAATGACAAAAGCATTACTAAAATGTACATTTTATTTTGAAAGCGCTATGCTATAATATTAGAAGAAATATGGAGGAGATAACAATGAAGGTTATTGTATGTGAAAACTATGATGAAATGTCAGCAAAGGCATTTGAAGTCATCAAAGAATTATTGGATGCTAAGAAAGATGCTGTCTTAGGTTTGGCAACAGGATCTAGTCCAGTTGGATTATATAAGGAAATGATCCAATACCACAAAGATGGATATAGCTATAAAGATATTAAATCTTATAATTTAGATGAATATGTAGGAATCGATCGTAAAGATCCTCAATCTTACTATACTTTTATGTATGAAAACTTATTTAAAGATATTGATATTGATTTAAATAATACACATGTTCCTTATGGAAATACAGAAGCTGATTGTAAAGCTTATGAAGATGCTTTAAGTGAAGTATCAATTGACTTACAGGTATTAGGAATTGGACAAAATGGACATATCGGATTCAATGAACCTGGTACACCATTTGAAACATTAACTCACATCGTTGATTTAACAGAAAACACTCGTGAAGCAAATGCTCGTTTCTTTGATAACGATATTAACAAGGTTCCAACACAAGCTATTTCAATGGGAATTGGAACAATTATGAAATCTAAAAAAGTATTATTAGTGGCTAATGGTGAAAATAAAGCAGATGCTATTAAAGCTATGATCGAAGGACCAATCGATACTGCATGTGCTGCAAGTGCATTACAAAATCACGCTGATGTAGTTGTTGTATTGGATAAAGCTGCTGCTAGTAAATTAACTAAATAATTGCGATTATCTTTATAGGATAGGGAATTCATTTCTCTATCCTTTTTATTTGTGTTAAAATTAAGTTGTATGAAAAAATGGATATATAGAATCGTTTTTGTCGTTAGCCTTTGTGTATTTGGGTACAGTGCCTATAATTTATGGGATATATATTCACAGAAACAACAAGTTGCGACACAGACAAAACAATTAGAAAAAAAAGTAATTAAGAAAAAAAGAGAAAATAAAGTAGTAAAGAATGTTTTAGAACCTGATTGGGCAGTACTTCAAGCAGAGAATCAAGATATAGTAGGATGGATCTATGTTCCAGGTTGTGATATTTCTTTTCCTGTTATGCAATCGAAAGATAATGAATATTATTTGAATCATACAGTGAGTGGGGAATATAATAATAGAGGTTCGATTTTTTTGGATGCGAATGCGAATGCACAATTTCAAGATGATAATTCCATTATATATGGCCATTCTGTTGAAGGTGGAGGCATGTTTACCTTGTTAAAGAAGTATTGTGATGAAGATTTTTTTAAATCGCATCCAGTATTTTATTTATTAACACCAGGTGCGAATTTTAACTGTCATGTATTTACATTTGCGAAAACTACAGACGATAGTGTATTCTATACAACGTCATTTGGAGATTATAGACAAGAGACTTTAGATTCTATGAAACAGTCGTCTACATACTTCAATGATTTGGTGAATACAGATCAAAAGTTTGTTTCTTTATCCACATGTGATTTAGATTATGGATTTGATTCGAGTCATCGTTTTGTTTTAACTGGACAACTGGAAAAGACAAGTGACGATATTGTTTTAAAAGATTGATATATGATATACTTGGTGAGGTTTTTAATATGAAAATTTGTTTTGTGACAGGAGGAACAGGGGGTCATATTTATCCGGCTTTAGCTTTAGCAGATAAAATGAAAGAACTTGATTCTTCGACTGAAATATTATTTATTGGAAATGATGATCGCATGGAAAAGGATTTGATTCCGCAAAATGGCTATGCGTTTAAGGCTCTACATACTTCTGGATTAGTAGGAAATGCATTAAAAAAATGTATGGCGGTTTGTCAGATGTTTAAAGCAGAAGGTAAGGCAAAAAAATACTTAAAAGAATTCAATCCAGATGTTGTGATTGGATTTGGAGGATATGTGAGTGCGCCAGTTATTATGGCGGCTCATTCTTTAGGAATCCACACCGTAATTCATGAACAAAACTCCATTGTTGGTAAGGCCAACCAGCTTGTTATGAAGAAAGTGGATGCGATTATAACTTGTTATGAAAAATGTAATGAGGTTTTTCCAAAGGAAAAGATTCATATGTTGGGAAATCCAAGAGCAACAATTGCCAAAGAGGCAACATTTGATGAAGACTATTTTAAATCATTAGGTTTAGATTTAGATAAAAAAACAATTCTTATTGTGATGGGTTCTTTGGGCTCTAGTTCTGTAAATGAATTAATGAAGAGTGCTTTAAAGGATGTCAATGATGATTTACAATTTTTGTATGTCTGCGGAAAAGACAATTCTCAAGATTTGAATTTATTTGAAAGCCAAAAAAATATTCATGTTGTACCATATGTAGATACATTGCGTATTTATGGACATGTAGATGGAATGGTTTGTCGTGCAGGTGCTACAACGCTTGCAGAAGTAACGGCTTTAGGGATTCCTTCTATCGTGATACCAAGTCCTTATGTGGCAAATAACCATCAATTTTATAATGCGAGTATGCTGCTAAGACAACAAGCTTGTCGTATTATTGAAGAAAAGGATTTGAATGCAGAAACTTTGCAAGGTCAAATTGTATCTTTATACGCAAATCCAGTGGTATATGAACAAACACATGAACATGCATTGCAGATGGGTAAACCGAATGCGGCATATGATATTATAGATTTATTAAAAAATATATGTAAAAAGGGGAAATAATATGAGCATAAAGGATCGTTTAATGACGTATGCAGAAGTTTTAGAACATGAGCCTATGAAGAAACATACCACTTTTAAGATTGGTGGTTGCGTAGACTATTATATATATCCCAAAAATTGTACAGCACTAATGTGTGTGCTTGAAATACTTGCACAGGAAAACATTCCATATTATGTACTTGGACGTGGATCTAACGTTTTATGTTCGGATACAGATTTTCATGGTGCAATCATCAATCTAGATCGTACTTTGAATGATTTCTATTTTGAACCAGATGGAGTTCTAGTAGCGCAAGCGGGATGTTCAATTATAAATATGGCAGTAGAGGCCATGAAAAGATCACTAACAGGTTTGGAATGGGCAAGTGGAATTCCAGGCTCGATTGGTGGTGGACTTTATATGAATGCCGGAGCCTATAAGGATAATTTGGCTAATCATTTAATTGATGTCTGTGTTTTAAAAAATAATACAATTTGTTGGATGAAAAAAGATGAATTGGATTATGCATATCGCCATTCTATCTTCCAATCACACAAGGATTGGACTATTTTAGTGGGTCGTTTCCAATTAGAAAAAGGAAACCAAAATGATATTCGTGATTTGATGGATTCTAGACGTGAAAGAAGAATGAGTGCACAGCCTTTGGATAAGCCTTGTGCAGGTAGTGTGTTTAGAAATCCAGAAGAAATTCCAGCTTGGAAATTGATTGAAGAGCTGGGATTAAGGGGCCATAAAATTGGTGGTGCAATGATTAGTGAAAAGCACTGTAATTTTATTGTGAATGATGATTTGAATGCGACAGCTCAAGATGTTCGTGATTTGATTCATGAAATTAAAACTCGAGCAAAAAAAGAATATAATATTGACATGGTTACGGAAGTTGAGCAGTTATATTGGTAAAGAAAAAAGTTAAGCTAACTATTAAACAATCGATTATTTTTAGTCTTGTTGTTATGATGGTAGCTAGTATTTTTGTGTATTATTTTTCTACAGATTCCCATGTCAAGGTTTTATCATGTAAAAACAACTATTATTTGTCAGATAGTGAAGTCTACGATTTGGCAAATGTGAGTACGAAGACACGTATCTATTTAATGCCTTCGATTATATTGGAGAAGAGAGTAGAAAAGATGCCTTTTGTACAGTCTTGTGATGTTTCAAAGAAAAATCGAAAGCTTACTTTTAATGTGCAGGAAAAATTGATGGTTGGCTATTATGTGAAGGATAATAAAAATTATGCCCTTTGCCAAGATGGCTCTTCGATTGAAATAGATGAACAGTATTTAAATATAATTGTACATTTTCCTTTGTTGTCAAATTTTAATGCAAAACAAAGAAAGCAGTTGTGTGAACAATTTCAAAAACATCGAAAAGTGTTAACTCGAGAATTAATTGAAAAGTTTGCAGAAATCGTACCTTATAAAACAAGTTATGATAAAAATATGTTTAAAATCACAATGCAAGATGGGAATATTGTTTATACCAATTTAAAAAGTATAAAAATGTTATCTAAATACCAAAGTGTTTTGACAAAACTAAAAGGACAGTCTGTTTGTCTGGTTTTGGATTCTACGCATTCAACAATTGAAAAGGTGAATTGTGATGATTTAAATTCGAAACAAAAGGTTGAAGAAAAACAGGAAGAGAAGACGGAAAAGGCCGAAAAGACTGAAGCAACAGATGAAAAAACTTTGGAAAATACCGAGGTTCAAGAAGAACAACAGCCAACAGAAGATGAATCTTGGAATCAGGTTGAATGGGTTTATGATGATAACACAGGCGTGTATTATCATGAAGACATTGGAATGTATTATGATCCAAATACAGGTGAATATTATGATGGAAATGGTACATATTATTATTGGGATGAGGAATCTCAAAGCTTTGTAGAAGCGTATTAGGATTTGTGTTTATATTTTAAGTAGAGTATAATTAATAAAAACGGGAGGTTTTATTATGCCTATTAATAAATCAACAGAATACGGAAATATCGAAATTTCATTAGATGCGATTGCCAATTTAGCTGGTGGAGCAATTACTGAATGTTATGGTATTGTAGGTATGGCTAGTCAGAAGACATTGAAAGATGGCTGGGCAGAATTATTGAAAAAAGAAAACTATGCTCGTGGTGTTGTTGTGACACAAGATGAAACGGGATTAGTTTTGAATCTTTATATTATTGCATTACAAGGAATTAAATTAAGTCAAGTTGTGTATGAAGCACAAAAACGTGTTAAATACGTATTGGAGAAAACTTTGGAAGTAAAATGTAACGCTGTAAACATCTATGTCCAAGGTGTTCGTGCGGTAAAGTAGGGGTTAAGAGATGGAAAGAATTAATGGTATTTTATTTAAACAGATGCTTGAATCCGGAATGAATAACTTATCAAATCATTCAGCGGAAATCGATGCATTGAATGTTTTCCCTGTGCCAGATGGAGATACAGGTACAAATATGCATTTAACCGTATCAAATGGTGTAAAAGAAGCACTTAAAACGAATTCAGATTCTGTAAAAGATATTGCGAAAACGTTATCTCGTGGATTATTAATGGGCGCACGTGGGAACTCTGGTGTTATTACGTCTCAGATTTTTAGAGGAATCTATCAAGCAGTTGAAGATTTAGATGATATGGATGCATCCCAATTGGCTCATGCATTGGTTAATGGAAGTCGTGTGGCTTATCGTGCTGTTATGCGTCCAGTAGAAGGAACAATTTTAACTGTTGTTCGTGAAGCTGCAGATTATACATATGCATACACTACAACTGAAGATGTTACAGATTGTATGGATGTTATGAAGAAGATGGTGGAAGAAGCCAATGCTTCTTTACAAAGAACCCCTGAATTATTACCTGTACTTGCAGAAGTAGGTGTAGTTGATAGTGGTGGAAAAGGTCTTTGTGTGATCTTAGAAGGATTCCTAGCTGCTATGGAAGGTCATCCAGTTCAACTTGAAGGTGTAAAAGCAGCTGGTGAAAGTGCACAAGCTAAAGTAGAGGGTGGAGAAGAAGAATATGGATTCTGTACAGAATTTATTTTGAAGTTATCGGAAAATGGTGTTCGTCATTTCTCTGAAACTAGCTTTAAAGATGAATTAGCAACAATTGGTAATTCAATTGTTTGTGTGCAAGATGATGATTTAGTAAAAGTTCATGTTCATACATTAGAACCATTCACAGCGATTAAAATGGGACGTCGTCAGGGTCGTTTTATTAAGTTAAAAGTTGAAAACATGCAAGAGCAGCATGACAATATTATCGAAAAAGAAGAAGAGGAAAAAATGGCAGAACACAAAAAATATGCCATTATTACCGTAGCTCCTGGTGATGGAATCAAGAAGATGTTTACAGAACTTAGAGCTGACATTGTTGTTGGTGGTGGACAAACAATGAATCCGAGTACAGAAGATTTTGTTTCAGCCGTTGAAAAGTTGAATGCAGATCATATCTTCATTTTACCAAACAACTCAAATATTGTTTTAGCTGCTAGTCAGGCTGCACAGGTATGCTCAGATCAAGATATTCATGTACTTCCAAGTAAAACAATTCCACAAGGATTAAGTGCTTGTGTTATGTTTAATCCAGATGTTGAATTAGAAGATAATTTAGCTGAAATGAATGAAGCTATTGAAAATGTTAAATCTGGTGAAGTGACTTATGCGATTAAAGATACAACATATGATGGTCTTGAAATTAAAAAAGATGAATATATGGGCATTTTTGGAAAAGATATTTGTGTATCTTGTCCAGACTGCATGGAAGCAACAAAAAAATTGTTGGATAAAATGTTAGATGACGATAGTGAACTTGTTACTTTGATTTATGGTGATACAGCTACAAAAGAACAGGCTGAAGAAATCGCTGCTTATATCGAAGATAACAGTGATGCAGAAGTTGAAATCCATGAAGGAAATCAACCGGTTTATTCATTTATTATTGGTGTTGAATAGTAACAAGCAATGAATCCATCAGACTTAGTTCTGATGGATTTTTAGTACAATAAATTTTGTAGGGGGTTGCTGAATTTGCTCTCCAGGAATTTAAGGGACGATATATACCCTAAAACGGTTTGTAGCTGAGATTAGGCTCGGACAACATGTTGTTCGGGTCCTTTTTTCAACCATTTTAACGCTTCCGTCATCCTTGTCGATTTTAGTAAAAGAAAAGACCGCTTGATGCGGTCTTGACTGTTTTATGCGTTTTGTTCTTGTTCTTGAAGCTTTGCCTTTTCAACAGGTTGAACTAATTTCTTTCCAGAACCAATGAAGATCATCAATCCTAATGCCATTAATAGAATAGCAAAGAATAATTGTAGTCCGTCTGTCATAAATACGAATCCGCCAGTAACGAATAACTTTAAGCAGATGTTGTATACTGACATTCCTAAGCTTGTCATTGTTACAACTAACATCATAACCATTGGTACATATAACATATATCCTTTACGTCCTGTAACTTTTAAGAATACAGATAACGAAACTAATACCATCGCAGCTAATAATTGGTTAGCACTACCGAATAATGGCCAGATATTTAAATATCCACCTAGGCTTAATAGGTAACCACCGGCTAATGTGATCAATGTAGCAACATATTTATTTGTTAAGAAAGCGACAACACTGTTTGTTTCAGCGTCTTCATTGACTTCAAATAATTCTTGGAATGATAAACGTCCGATTCTAGCGACAGCATCTAATGAAGTTAATGCCAAAGCAGAAACGAACATTGTCATGATGCATAGACCCCATTCTTGAGGGAATCCAAATTGAGAAATCAATCCAGTAACACCAACTGAAAATTTAATAAATGGAGTTGCAGTATCAGCAAAGGCCATAGAAGATAATGTTTCATTTAATACGCCTTTGCTAGCTAAGCTAGTTAAAGATCCAACAACAACGATTACAAGTACAGCAAGTAATGATTCAAGTAACATACTTCCGTATCCAACTTGTAACATATCACTTTCGTTGCGAATTTGTTTAGAACTTGTTTCACTAGATACAAGTGAGTGGAATCCACTAACAGCACCACAAGCAACTGTAACGAATAATGTTGGGAAGATATAGCTTCCTGTTGCAGATTTAAATCCTGTGAATGCAGGTGATGTGATTGTAGGATTTGATACAAATACACCAACAACTCCAGCAACGATCATTCCGATGAATAAGAATGTAGTTAAATAATCGCGTGGTTGTTTTAACACCCAGATTGGTGTGACACTCGCAAAGAAGATATAAACGAATACTAGATATACCCAAGTTTGTTTAGTGAAGTAAACTGGGAATGCGATTCCTAATGCTAACATAGCGACGATTAGTGCAATGCCTAAAACAGCTTGTTTCCATCCAGAAAGCCCCGTTTTCTTTAAGAAGAAACCAAATGCGATCGCAACAAACACATATAGAATTGTGATTGAACTAGCAGCTCCACTAGGTAAAGATTGTGCACCTGTAGCATTGTATCCGTTTAATGATCCTGCAACCATGTCAGCAAAAGCAGCAATAACTAATAAAGTAAATAACCAGCAGAACAAGAAGAATAATTTACGTCCTGTTTTACCAATGTATGTTTCAATGATTTGTCCCATTGATTTACCATGAGATTTAACAGATGCGTATAGAGCACCAAAGTCTTGTACGGCTCCAAAGAAGATTCCTCCGACCATTACCCATAAAAATGCAGGTAACCATCCAAATACCATCGCAAGTACTGGACCAGTTACTGGACCGGCTCCGGCAATTGAAGAGAATTGGTGTCCAAATACTTCCCATTTATTACTTGGAACATAATCAACTCCATCTTCTTTTTCATAAGCAGGTGTCTTAGCTTTTGGATCAATTCCCCATGTTTTAACTAAATAACGTCCATAAACTAAGTAAGCTGTAAGTAATAATGCAGCAGCGATAGCTAATAATAATAGACCATTCATAAATAATTTTTCTCCCTTAAAACTTTCTATTCAAATATTCAAATAATAAAAAAAGACTTCGTCTATCTAAGACGAAATCTAACACTATTCCGCGGTACCACTTAGTTTGCAACTACATTATTGCCACTTAGAACTTCTTAACGCGAAGGACGAATCATCTTACTTATAATTTCAAATGATTAGCTCACAAGTGATAGCTCTAAGGACCGTTGTTATCATTTCACCAAATTTGATACTCTCTTAAACCGGGCTTGCTTAAAGTCGTGTCTTGCTCATTGCTTTGAATATTTGTGTTTGTATAATATACCATCTTGAAAAGTATGTCAATAAAAAATGTAACAAAATGAAAATTAACATTTTCATAATTTACATTAATTACAATTACCATTTATTTGTTAACATGTGAACGTTTGTGCTATAATATAAAAATGTTGTTGGAGGGGAATAGATGATTTATATAACTGGAGACATTCATAGAGAACAAGATATTCATAAAATCAATCCTAGAGAATTTACAGTTGGCAATTCTTTAACAGAAAATGATTATGTTATTATATGCGGAGATTTTGGTTGCGTTTGGGATGGAAGTACAGGGGATAACTTCTGGTTAAAATGGTTAGATTCACTTCCTTGGAACACTTTATTTATTGATGGGAATCATGAAAATTTTGATGTTCTTAATACGTATCCTGTAGAAGAGTATAAAGGTGGTAAAGTACATCGTATTCGCTCGAAAGTATTTCATTTAATGCGCGGTGAGGTTTTCAATATTGATGGTTATAAATTCTTTACTATGGGTGGAGGATTTTCCCACGATGTTAATTATCGTACAGAACATAAAAATTGGTGGAAAGATGAAATTTGTACGATTGAAGAAGCGAAACATGCTTTTGCAACATTAGAAAAAAATAATTGGGAAGTTGATTATATTTTATCGCACGATACATATTCATCGCATCCATTGGCTCATAAATATGAAACGGATATGGCTTTATATGGAGATGATTATTATGATTTACACGATTGTTTAGAAACAGTTGAGAAGAAAACAGATTATAAAATGTGGTTTAGTGGACATTATCATGATGATATGATTCATTATTCGGATTCCGATAAGCCATGTTTGACTTTATTTGATAAAGTTTTATTACTAGATAATATAGATGAAGAAATTAAAAGCCTGGCTAAAATTTAGTCAGGCAATTTATTTAAAGAATGTCTTGAAGATTTTCTTCAATTGTATTTTTTAATGTATCGAATGAATGATCAAATCTTTGTTGATCATTTTCATTTAAGTGTAAACGAATCACTTGTTCTACACCATTTGAACCAACAACGCTTGGTGTTCCAATAAAGTAGCCTTCTTTACCATATTCACCATTTTGATATGCACTAACTGGTAAGATAGCACGTTCATTATTTAAGATACAAGATACGATACGTTTTAATGCCAAACCAATTCCATAGTAAGTGGCGCGTTTTAATTCGATGATTTTATAAGCTTTATCACGAACGTCAATATAGATTTCTTGTAGTTCACTTAAAGAAATGTTATTTTCATCTAAGTATTCAAGTAAGTTTTTACATCCAATATATGAATGGATCCAAGGAACGAAACTAGAATCTCCATGTTCACCCATAATATATGCATGGATATTACTGTCTGCAAATCCTAATCTTTCGCTTAATGCGTGACGTAGACGAGCTGTATCTAATACAGTACCTGATCCAATAACGTGGTTTTTAGGTAATCCACTTTCTTTCCATGCAACATATGTCATGATGTCTACTGGGTTGTTGGCAACAACTAAGATACCGTTGAAATTATTTTCTTTTAAGGCTTTACATACACCTTTTGTGATGTTTGCGTTGATTTTAACTAAATCCAAACGAGTTTGACCTGGCTTTTGAGCAGCACCAGCTGTTAAGACAACAATGTTAGTATCAGCTGCATCTGCATATGTTCCAGCAGAGATTTTCATTTTCGTATCTGCATATACTAGCCCATCATTAAGGTCCATTTGTTCACCTTTTGCCTTGTCTTCATTGACATCGACTAAAACAAGTTCATCGATTCCTTTTTCTGAAAGCATTGAATAGGCAAAACTCATGCCGACAAACCCTGTACCAACAAGCATGATTTTTCTTTTTTTGATTTTTTCAGACATAAACTTCATTCTCCTTCTTATATGTACACAACTATTATAGGTTAGTTTCAACTAAAAAGCCAGTGTATAACTGGCTTAATTAGTTTGGGTTTGGGCTTGTAGAGTAATTTCTACTGTAATCTTCTTAGAATCTCTTTCAACGACCATTTTAATGGTATCTCCAATTTTATGCTTTTTTAGAACATTTTTTACATCACTTGTTGATTGGATTTGTTCACCATCAAAACTAAGAATACGATCATTTTGTTTTAGTCCTGCTTTATCAGCTGCTCCATTTTTAACAATTTGTACGATGTAGCAGCCATCTTCGTATTTTGAATATTGACCTTGATTGTTTGAAGTATAGTCATATAAACTAACATTTAATGCAGGTCTTGAAGTGACACTTCCATTTTGCATAAGCTCTGTGATAATGTCTTGAGCAGGTGTGATTGGAATCGCAAAGCCTAATCCTTCAATTCCAGTTGAACTTTCCTTTGCGTTAACAATTCCAATTAGATTACCGTCAGCATTGAACAATCCTCCACCAGAATTTCCTGGATTGATGGCAGCATCTGTTTGTAGAAGTGTCATAGTTTCATCGTCAATTGTGATTTGTCTATCTGTTGCAGAAATAATTCCCGTTGTAACTGTACCACCAAGTTCTCCTAATGGATTTCCGATGGCAATGGCAGGATCTCCAACTTGTAAAATATCACTATCACCAAGTGTTGCAGCCTGCAAGTTGTTCGCATCCACTTTAATAACGGCTAAATCTGTCTGTGAATCTTTACCAACAACACTCGCGTCATATTCTGTGCCATCTGTAGTTGTCACTTTTAAACTTGTTGCTCCACTTACTACATGGTTATTCGTAACAATATATCCATCTTTACTGATGATGACTCCACTGCCGGCACCTTGTGAAACGTATTGTCCAAAAATGGAATTTCCACTTGAAGCAGATTCAGTTGTGATTTCGACAACACTATCTTTACATTTTTCTACGATGTCAGAAACATCCGATACTTGAACGGTTCCAAAATTGGATTTATTAGTTTGTTGCTGAATAGTGACATTAGCATTATTAGATAGATGGCTTCCGGCATAGCCAGCACCAAATCCAACGACACCCGATAATAGGATTATACCTGCAGTGGTTATAATTTTATTTCGAACAGGGACATATTTTTTGGGCCTAAATTCAGGTGGTGTTTGCATGTTGATTCCTCCTCATATAATATGCTACATTCTGTAGTATACACCAAATTAAACAAAATACATGCATCAAATACGCTATTTTGTCTATACAAATTTTGGATTATTTCTATTCAGTGATATAATAGCGTTATAGAAAGCATGTTTAAGGGAGGTTCCGTATGCCAACAAAAAAAGTTACAAATAAAAAAGTAGTTGATAAAAAAGAAGAAGTTAAAGCGGTAAAACCTGTTGAAGAAAAAAAAGTGGAAACTAAACCTGCAGAAGAAAAGAAAGCACCTGCTGAAAAAGCAACTGCAGAAAAAAAGGCTCCAGCTAAAAAAGAAGAAGCTAAACCTGCAGAGAAAAAGAAAGTAGCTGTTAAAAAAGTAGCTGCAGAAAAAAAGGCTTCAGCTAAAAAAGAAAAAGTTAAACCTGCAGAGGAAAAGAAAGCACCTGCTAAAAAAGTAGCTGCAGAAAAGAAGGCTCCAGCTAAAAAAGCAGCTGCTAAACCAGCTACAACAAAGAAAGCTTCTACTAAAAAGACAACTACTAAGAAAACTACAACTAAAAAGGCTACAACTAAGAAAATGACTAAAGAAGAACAATATGCTAAGTTATCATTGGATACATGCCTAGATTTAGCAAAAGCTATGTCAATGGATGTAACTCGTGAGTCAATTATTCAACAATTAATCTTAAATCCGGATGTAAAATCTGTTTCAGAAAATCTAGTAAACAAATATCAATTGACTGGTAAGTTTAACTTTGAAGAAGATGGTTATGATGAAGGATTAGTAGAAGTACTTGTATCAAAAGTATTTGAGACAGCTGATATCAAACCTCAAAAACCAGAAGATTTACAAGCAGATGTTGCACATGCATTGAATTATAAATTTACAGATGTTGTTGCGGATGGAGAAGAATATAAAGATCAATTTGATACAATGCGTAAAGTATTGATGATTGCACAACACAAAGATATTCATGATTCAAAGAAATTAGAAGAAGAAGTTGGCGTTGATGTAGAAAAGTTTGTCGAAGAATTCATGGATTTAGCTTACAGTGTTTTAAAAACATGGAAATATGAAGATGTAGATTACTATGAACACTTTATTTTCGCAGTATTATCACAATTAGAAGACTTACATAACAAGTACAGTAATCGTATTATGATGGATGTAGCTGATCTATATATCTTGCATGGTGATTATGGATTAGGTGATGCAGATTATGCTTATATCTTAAGAGAAAATCAAATCAAAGATTATATCTATTATCGTTATGCTTCAATTTATGAAGGTGTTGATAAAGATAAGGCAAAACAAATCGCAAACCAAGCTTTGCAGTTTGTAGATGATCGTTTTACATATTATCCAAATATTATTGCAGTTTTAGAAGGTTAAATTGGATTCTACTTGATTTTTAAAGGTGTTTTGCATATGATATAACTTGCGAATACTTTTAATCAAGGAGGATACAATGGCAGCTTCAAAAATTCCTGTGTGGATTAAACAATGCCTTGATCAATATGGTAACTGTGCATGTGGACGTGCAATTACTAAAAAAATTGGTAAGGATAATCTTTTACAGATTCTTGAAAACGAAGGATATCCATGTGAATTGGAAATCTTGAGTGATCAAAAAGACAAAAGTGCATATCCCAAAGATGGAACATATATTTTGACATTAAAAAATCGCCAATCATTATTGGCTGACGAAGATGAAGACGATGAATAAACATCGTCTTCCTTTTTTTATAAATTTTTAATGATTTCCTCTGTGAACTGTTCAGTTGTTGCGCTGCCACCAAGATCTGACGTTAATACACTATGTTCTTCGAACACTTTATTTAAAGCTTTACGGATTTTATTAGAAATCACATCTTGATGTAAATCATCTAACATCATACAAGCTGACAATAATAAAGCGCTTGGATTGGCAATGTGTTTGCCAGCAATATCAGGAGCACTGCCATGTACAGCTTCATACATCGCATATTCATCACCTTTATTGCAGCTAGGAAGTAATCCTAAACCGCCAATTAATCCACTCGTTAAATCGGAAACGATATCTCCATAAAGATTTGGCATGACCATCACATCAAATTGTTCGGGATGAATAACCAACTGCATACAAGTGTTATCTACAATTAAAGAATTGGCTTCAATTTGAGGATAATCCTTGGCAATATCTTCAAAAATATGAAGGAATAAACCATCACTCATTTTTAAGATGTTAGCTTTATGTACACAAGTTAATTTTTTGCGATTATGTTTTACACAATATTCAAAAGCAGCCTTGATAATTCTTGTGCTCGCTTTTTTTGTGATGATTTTATATGCATATACTGTATTCTCATCAATCTGTTCTTCTTTTCCTACATATAGATCTTCAGTGTTTTCTCTAAAAGTTACGATATCTACATTTTCAAAACGAGTAGGAATACAAGGATTCGATTTAGCTGGACGAATATTTGCCCACAAGTCATATTTGTTTCTCAAAGTGACATTCAATGAACGAAAACCTTTACCAACTGGCGTTGTGATAGGAGACTTCAATAGAATTTTATTCTTTTCGTAAGATTCAAACGCTTTTTCTGGTATATATTCTTTCGCTTCTTCATATACCTTTGCACCTACGTTAAAGAATTCATATTCTAAATCTGCTCCTGCAGCATTCAATATTTTGATTACAGCATCCGTAATTTCAGGACCAATCCCGTCCCCTTTAAAAACTGTTATTGTAGTCATTCGTTTTCCTCCATTCCTCCTACATATACATTGGCAGGTCGTATTAATTTTCGGTTTGATTGACGATTCTCTAAATGATGGCTAACCCATCCGGCTGTACGACTGATCGCGAATAGTGGTGTAAATAAGTCGTTTTCAATCCCCAGCAATGAATAAACATAGCCGGAATAATAATCAACATTGGCACATACATCGATGCCTTTTCTTTCTTTCATGACTTCAACGGCAACTTTTTCAAATGCATGGATACAATTGTAGATATCTTCTTGTCCTTTTGATTTTGCGAGCATTTCACATTGTTGCTGAATCAATAATGCACGAGGATCACTCTTCGTATAAATCGCATGTCCAATTCCATAAATTAATCCACTATGATCAAAGAAGTCTTTATCTAACAAACGATTCGCAATCTTTTTTAGTGTTAATTTATCTGTTGTAAATCCAACCTCATGGAAGATAGCTTTAAACATATTGGTAACTTTACAGTTGGCACCCCCATGCTTAGGTCCTTTTAAAGAACCAATGGCAGCCGAAATACAAGAATAGATATCTGTTCCTGTACTCGATATTACGACATTGGCAAAAGTTGAGTTGTTTCCTCCACCATGATCGGCATGAATCATTAATAAAGTATCCAAGATCCTTGCCTCTTCTAAAGTATATTGATCATTCCCTCTAGCCATACATAAGATATTTTCAGCTAGGCTTTTGTCGGGATAAGGATAGGATTTAAAGACTTTGTTGTGGGCATATGAAAATGTGAAAAGTGGAATACTCGCTAGAATGTTTAATCCTTTTATCATTCGTTCTTCTAAGTCATCTGTATCAGCGCTTGGATCTTTTGCATATAACTTCAACACTTCAATTTGAAGTGCATTTAGTATGTTTGGTGTTTCATACTGTAAGTCTACAGGCCCCATTTTAAAGTTCAATAAATAATCTTTAAATTCTTGTAACTGTTCTTCTGTTGGTAATGTGCCAAAAATCAAAAGGAATGCGACTTCTTCAAATCCAAAAATACGATCTTTAGGTTGTTTATCAACTAAATAATTGATGGGATATCCCCTGTAAATTAGTTGTCCATCAATGTTGTATTTCTTTTCATGAACAAATTTATATCCAATAACATCACAAATCTTAGTCAGACCCACCTTAACTCCCGTGCCATTATCATTTCTAAGACCAGCTTTTACACGATATCTAGAGTATAAGGAAGAATCGATATAATTGAGTTCTTCATTAGCTTGATAGATTTCTTTAAGTGTCTTCATTTTCTGAAACCTCCTTTCATGTGTTTCATATTATAACATAAACTTTCATTTTGTTACATTTTTTGTTATAATTCCAAACGGAGGATATTGTCTATGCAAAATTTAACGTATAAGATTCTAGAAAAACATTTATTAAAAGGGAAATTAGAAGCGGGGCAACCTATTGAAATCAAAATGGATCAGACTCTAACACAAGATGCCACAGGAACTATGGCTTATATGCAGTTTGAAGCTATGGGCGTAAAAAAAGTAAAAACAGAATTATCTGTCAGCTATGTGGATCACAATACATTACAGAATGGATTTATGAATGCAGATGACCATGCTTACCTTCAAAGTGTAGCTAGTAAATATGGGATTTATTTTTCAAAACCCGGAAATGGAATTTGTCACCAAGTTCATCTAGAACGTTTTGCCAAACCAGGAAAGACATTGATTGGTTCCGATTCACACACACCAACATCTTCCGCTATGGGATGTATCGCCATTGGTGCTGGAGGATTAGACGTTGCCAAAGCTATGGCAGGAATTGGTTACCGCTTAACATGCCCTAAAGTAGTCGAAGTAAAATTAACGGGTACTTTAGCACATGGTGTTTCAAGTAAAGATATTATTTTAAAATTGTTAGAATTACTAAGTGTAAAAGGCGGAGTTGGAAAAGTATTTGAGTATACCGGAGAAGGCGTTAAAAATTTAAGTGTCTACCAAAGATCTACCATCACAAATATGGGGGCAGAACTTGGTGCAACTACATCTATTTTTCCAAGTGATGAAGTAACTCGTGAATTTTTGAAGCGCCAACAAAGAGAATCAGACTACATTGCTTTAAGTGCAGACGAAGGTTGTCATTATGACGAAACAGTTGAAATCAATCTGGATGAACTTACTCCATTAGCGGCATGTCCAAATTCACCAGATGCTATAAAAAATGTTTCTGAACTAGCCGGAATGAAAGTGGACCAAGTTGCGATTGGATCATGCACTAACTCAGGTTATGAAGATTTAATGAAAGCTGCATCCATTTTAAAAGGGAAAAAGATTGCTCACAATGTAAGTCTTGTGGTTTCACCAGGATCTAGACAAGTTTTAATGAAATTAATTGAAAACGGAACACTTGCGACATTTGTATCTTGTGGAGCAAGAATTCTAGAATGTACATGTGGACCATGTATTGGTATGGGACAAAGTCCAAAGAGTGATGCAGTAAGTTTACGTACATTTAACCGTAACTTTTATGGTCGAAGCGGCACATTAAGTGCAGGCATTTATTTAGTATCACCAGAAGTAGCTGCAGCCAGCGCAATTACAGGAGTCATCACGGATCCAACCACTTTGGAATATGTGGATGAATTTGAAAAAGAACAAAGCTATATCGATGATTCATTGATCTATGCTCCAAGTAAGGATTCAGAAAATGTAGAAATTGTTCGTGGACCCAATATTAAACCACTACCAGTAAATACGCCAATGGATTCAACAATTGATAAAAAAGTTGTAATAAAATTACCAGACAATATCACAACCGATCACATTGCTCCAGCAGGAGCTAAGGTTTTACCGTATCGTTCAAATATCGAAAAATTATCCACATTTGTATTTGAAAATAATAAACCTCATTTCGATGAAGTATGTAAAGAAAATAATGGTGGAATCATTGTAGCTGGAGAAAACTATGGACAAGGATCAAGTAGAGAACATGCAGCACTTGCACCTATGTATTTAGGCATTAAAGCTGTTTTGACAAAATCATTTGCCCGTATTCACTTGGCTAATTTAGTCAACTTTGGCTTGTTGCCACTGATATTTACAGATAAATCAGATTACGATAAAATCGATGAAATGGATGAATTAAAGATAGAAATTGTAAACTCATTATATGATTCATTAGATTTGATCGTTGAAAACGTGACAAAGAATGAAACATACAAAGTACATGCACCAATTAGTCAAGAAGATATTGATATTCTTATGGTGGGTGGCGCATTAAACTACATTCGTAATCAACAATAGGGACGTTTTATCAAGCGTTCCTTTTTCTTGTGATATAATAATGAGGAAATTAGGTGAGAAAATGAAAGAAAAACAGGAACAAATTGTGATGCGTATTTCATTTTGGTCCGGTGTTGTATTTGCGCTTGCAGAACTTATCATGGCAATCTTTTCTAAATCGCAATCTGTTTTGGCAGATACAGTCTATGATTCAACTGAACTTGTCGTGATTGGATTAACGATTTATATTATTCCTTTATTTTATAAGCCGGTTACAGAAAAACATCCCTTTGGATATGCACAACTTGAAAGTATTGTGATTCTTTTGAAAGGATTTATGTTTATTGCGGTTATGATGGCTCTAATAATGAACAATGTTCAAATTATGTTGAATGGAGGGAATGATATTGACCACATGCAGGTATCTTTGTTTGAAACGATATTAACATGCTTTTCTGCACTGATTTTATTGATTTTAATGCGAATTAATAAAAAAGTAACATCTCCAACTGTAGATGTAGAAATTTATGGATGGAAAATCGATGTGTTTTCAAGTATAGGTGTATCACTTGCGTTTTTCCTATCTTCGTTTTTAGGGCACACACCACTCTCTTGTATATCTCCCTATTTTGATCAGATTGTCGCAATCGTCCTTGCCTTAGGCATGATGAAAGAACCAATTCAAATGATAGGAGAAAGTTTTCGTAGTTTGATGTTGTTGAGTCCTGATGAAAAAGAAGTCGCAAAAATCAAAAGCATATCCTCTTCTGTGTTGGATAATTATCCATATGATCCGGTATTTTATGATATTACGACAACAGGAAGAAAAATGTGGATATCCATCTATTTCACAACACGAATTGATATGATGTCGTATACCGAATTGGAAGTAGCCAATCGAGAATTGAAAATAGCACTTCAAGAAGAATATGAAGATTGTTTTGTCGAACTTGTACCCAATGTATTAGCGAATAAAGAGGAGTAATTTGGAATGGAAAATAAAATAGAATTAGTATGTCCTGAATGTAATGAAAAGTTTAATGTTGATATTTTTACGTCGATCAACGTTCAAATGGACAAAGATATGAAAAATAGAGTGTTAAGTGGAAAACTCTTTGATATGGAATGTGCACATTGCCATTCTAAATTCCATATTCCGTATCCAGTTTTATATCACGATATGGAAAAAAAGTTGTTGATTCAATTTACAGAAGAAAAAGAACTGCAACCCATTAAAAAAATCTTAGATCATGCCAATGTAGGTGAAGATTATACAGTACGAATCGTAGATAATGAGCGAGACTGGATCGAGAAGATTTTGATTTCAGATAGTGGATATGATGATCGTATTATGGAACTTTATAAACTCCTTGTACTATCTCAATATGAAGATGCTGATAATGTAAATGCTCTTTATTATTGGAATATTCAAAATTTTGAAAATCCACATTACGTTATGGTATTGGATGAAAAAGAAAGTGATAAGATGCATTTTATGCCGTTTCATGGAGGTGTCTATAAACAAGTGGAAGAAGTCTTTTTATCAGATATTAAACAAGATTATATTGTAGATGCTTCTTGGGCTGTTTCAAATACGAAGTAGGTGATTCAATGATTGAAAGCATTCATGCATGTGTAGATTTATTACACGTGGGATATCGCGTAAAAGATGCATATGATCCGATTATATTAAATGTGTATCATTGTTTACAAATGGAAAATTTGAACGATGAACAATATATGTTGCACATTGATTCCGTGTTAAATAAAAGTATTCATGATTTGAATGAAACGGAAGTATATACCTATATTACATATGTTTTTGAAAAAGAAAATTATGTTCCTTCCTTTTTAAAAAGTGTTATTGAATCTGGGGTGTTTAAAGAATTATTGTTGAGATATTTATCTTTAAAAGAATCAGATACACTTCAATGTGTTAAGTTAAATCGTAACTTATTAAGTAAGTGGCATTATGCGCACATCTCTGAAGAGGTGGCACAGAACTTGACAATCAGTGCTAATGGAAGAGTCTATCTAACAAGGTATGTTATGTCAAAAGAAGGTGTACAGGCTTTAAAAACGCAACAAGCTACGATTTCTAAAGAAGATGCCTATGCCATTTTAGAAGCGATGGCAAGTTTGGATCTAGAGACCAAAGAAGTAGAAGAAAATGGATGGCAATTAAGGATGTATAAAAATGTCGGTGGAAAGAATCGCTTAGTGAAAACAATTGTCCACGATGAAAAGAATCCAAAAGGCTTCAATGAATGGATTCGTTCTTTATTACCTTTTGAGCATCTGTTTGTGTTTGGAGGTTCCTATTATTCATGGGAAAAATAATGTAAAAATTTACATTTTAACTTGACAATTATTTTCATTAAGACTATATTATTTTCAAAGCAATGAAAAGAAATAGTAAAATAGTACTGCTTCAAGAGACTTTCTGGTTGGTGAAAAGAAAGAGTAAGGCTATTTGAACACGTCTTTGAGCTGTAAAGATGAAACTAAGTAGTTTTTAACGTATTCCTGGCGTTATCAGGTTTGAGGCTAATTTATTAGTAAAATAAGGTGGAACCACGTAAGTTAAACTTTCGTCCTTAGGACGGAAGTTTTTTTGTTTATAAGGAGGTTTGTTTACATGCAACAAATACAATTACCACAAGGAATGAAAGATACGATTTTGAATGAGTGCGAAAAGAAAAAATATCTACAAAATACTTTGGAACAGATTTTTGAATCCTTTGGATATGAAGAAATCATTACACCAACGATTGAGTATTATGAAACATATGAAAATGCATTTAAAAACATTCAAACAACAGATATGTATAAATTCTTTGACGAAAATGGAAGAATTCTAACATTAAGAACGGATATGACTGTTCCAATTGCACGTGTTTGTGCATCGAAATTTAAAGATTCAAAACCTCCGTTTCGCTATCGCTATACTTCAAATGTATTTAAAGTACGTCAAAAATTTGCAGGCAAAAGAAGCGAAGTTACAGATTGTGGCATTGAATTGATTGGATTGGATTCAAAAAGTGATGTACAAGTCTTGTGCTGTGCTTTAGAAGTCATGAAAAACTTTAAAAACTATACGCTCGAAATTGGAAATGTGAAATTTTTTCAGGCGGCTTGCAAAGTTGTTCGTTTGAGTACAGAAGAAGTCAATACTCTAGCCAATTTAATTGATAAGAAAAGCATGGTCGATCTGAAATTTTACTTGGATTCATTGTATCTCAGCGAAAAAATTGTGGATTTCTTTATGCACCTTCCGTTCCTATGTGGAGACGTGAATATATTAGATGAAGCATATACGTATTGTTTCGATGATTCATTAAAGGATGTCTTAGATTCTATGAAAGAATGTATCCAATCTTTAAAAGAATTAGGATATTTAGAAAATGTAACCGTCGATTTAGGAAAAGTTGCCCATTTGGATTACTATACCGGAATTATTTTTGAAGGATATGTTTCAGGTGTTGGAACAAGTATCTTAAGTGGTGGTCGATACGACTGCTTATTAAAGAAGTTTGGTCGTGATCTTCCAGCTTGTGGCTTTAGTGTAAAGCTAGATCCACTCATTGATTATGTGGATGTACAATCGAAAAAGAAATATAAATTGTATTATCCACAAGACAAACAGATTGAAGCTATGAAACAAGCAAAAAATTTGAGAAAAGAAGGAATTGTCATTTTAGAACCATCAACAAATGAATCTATTTATGTAGAGGAGGTACAAGCATGAGCTTATCGATTGCGCTCACAAAGGGACGTTTAGAAAAACAAACTGTTGCTATGTTAGAAGAACTTGGTTATGGAGTAGAAGCTTTAAAAGACAAAGGCCGTGCCTTGGTGTTTAAAGATTCTGTACATGACGTTCAATATTTTTTAGTGAAATCCAACGATTGTATTACCTATGTTAATCATGGTGTTGCTGATATTGGTGTTGTTGGAAAAGATACCATTTTAGAAAATGAGAATGATAACTATGAATTGTTAGATTTGAAGATTGGCAAGTGTAAATTCATTGTGGCTAGCCTACCTCAAAATCAGTTGTTTTCAAAAGTAGGACACATTAAGATTGGAACCAAATATCCTCGTGTAGCTAAACAATATTTTTTGTCCAAAGGTATGGATGTTGAAATTATTAAGATTGATGGATCTGTAGAATTAGCACCTATTTTAGGTCTATGTGACGGAATCGTAGATATTATGGAAACAGGAACAACCTTAAAAGAAAATGGTTTAGTTGTGCTAGATACAGTATGTGACATTAGTACACGTGTTATTGTGAATAAAGCGAGCTTTAAGTTAAAACACGAAGAAGTGATGAAAGTAATCAACGATTTAAGTAAGAGGGTGAATGAAGATGTTGACTAGAATTTATAAAGAAGATAAAGATGCATTGAAAGAATATTTGATGTCACGAACACAAGATTTAAGTACAGATGTCTTGGTTACAGTGTCAAATATTATTCAAGATGTAAAAGAAAATAAAGATGAGGCTTGTCTAAAATATACACAACAATTTGATAAGGTAAGCTTAGATACAATGGAAGTATCTCAAGAAGAATGGGATGCACAAATATTAAAATGTGATGATTCGTTTGTAGAAGCAATGAAACTTGCTAAAAAAAATATCGAAGATTTTCATAAACTTCAAAAACAAAATGGATATTTGTTGCAGAAAGAAAAGGGAATCTATTTAGGCCAAAGAGTACTACCTCTTGAAGCAGTAGGAATCTATGTTCCAGGAGGACGTGCACAATATCCAAGCAGTGTTTTAATGAATGCATTACCCGCAAAAATTGCCGGTGTTCAAAATGTTGTTATGGTCACTCCACCAGATAAAAATGGAACTATTCACCCTAATATTGCGTATGCGGCTAAACTTGCCGGTGTAGATAAAATCTATAAGATTGGTGGAGCTCAAGCTATTGCTGCTTTGGCCTATGGTACACAAACCATTGATCGAGTAGATAAAATCGTAGGTCCAGGAAATATTTATGTTGCAGCAGCTAAAAAATTAGTGTATGGAACGGTCGATATTGATATGATTGCAGGGCCAAGCGAAATTTTAGTTATTGCCGATGAAAAGGCGAATGCAGAATATGTAGCAGCCGATCTATTATCCCAAGCCGAACATGATCCAATGGCGAGCGCCATTTTGTTGACTACAAACGAAGAACTTTTGGATTTGGTGAATCAAGAGCTTTTAAAACAAAGTGCTGTATTACCTAAAAAAGAAATAGTGGAACAATCCCTAAAGAACTATGGTAAAGCCATTGTCTGTGATTCGATTGAAGAATGCATTTCTATTAGTAATGAAATTGCACCAGAACACTTAGAATTGATGATTCAAAATCCAATGGAACACCTACAAGAAGTAAAAAATGCAGGTAGTGTTTTCTTAGGCTACTACACATGCGAAAGCATAGGTGATTATTTTGGGGGAACAAACCATGTTTTACCAACTAGTGGAACGGCACGCTTTTCAAGTGCTTTATCCGTAGATAGTTTTATTAAAAAATCATCCTATTTGTATTATTCAAAACACGCAATCGAAGACTATGGAAAATATATTGAAACAATTGCCAGTGAAGAGCACTTACAAGCACATGCTAATGCAGCTAAAGTGAGGGTGAAATAATGAAGGGTTATCAAACACATACACAAACAGGAATTCTATTGAATGCCAATGAGGCAAGTCAAAACGTAGATGATAATGTCAAACAAGAAATTTTAGATGCGATTTCAAACCTTGCACTCAATCGATATCCAGATACAACTTGTCATGAATTACATGATTTATATGCCAATATTATGAATGTTCCATCCTCATGGATCTTATCGGGAAATGGATCGGATCAAATGTTGGGATTTTTGATTCAGTATTATGTACAAGGAAATAAAACACTGTATACATTAGCACCTGATTTTTCGATGTATGACTATTATGTAGAATTGAATCATGCAAAAATTGAAAAATTTGAAACAGCTTTAGATGGATCCTTTGATGTCGATGCATTTATTTCAAATGGGAAAGATAAAAAAGTGGATATGATCTTATTCTCAAATCCAAATAATCCGACGGGACATGCGATTTCGAAATTAGAAATGATTCAAATTTGCGAAGCCTTTTCGAATATCCCAGTCATTTTTGATGAAGCCTATATGGAGTTTGGTAATGAAAGTGCCATTGATTTATTAAAAACATATCCAATGGTTTTTGTTTGTCGAACTCTATCCAAGGCGTATGGACTTGCAGGAATTCGTTGTGGGTTTATGATTTCTTCACAAGTTGAAAAATTAGCTCCACTTTTTATTCCTTATGCACTAAGTAGTGTCACTCAAACGATAGCAAGTGTTGTATTAAGACATGCCGATGCATATAAAGCGAATATTGCGGCTATTATTTCAGAAAGAGAAAGAATATACCGAGAAGTGAAGGATTATAAAACAATTAGTTTCTATCCTTCAAATGCGAATTTCTTGTATGGAAGAACAGATAAAAAAGATATTTTAATGGATATGTTTAAAGAAAAGAACATCACAATTCGAAATTATGCGGATACTAGTTTTCGTATAACGATTGGGACAAACGAAGAAAATGAAATGGTATTAGATGTTCTAAGGAGATTTGAGTATGAGAATAGCTGAAAAAAACAGGGATACAAAAGAAACAAAAATATATGAAAAGATCAACTTAGATGGAAATGGAAATAGCGACATTGGTACAGGAATTGGTTTTTTTGATCATATGTTGACATTGTTTGCGTTTCACTCGAATTTTGATTTAGTTGTAAAAGCGGATGGCGATCTTGAAGTGTGTGATCATCATACAATAGAAGATTGTGGAATTTTATTAGGAAAATTATTTTTAGAAGCTTTAGAGGATAAAAAAGGAATTGCCCGCTATGGAAGTGTGAATCTTCCTATGGATGAAGTTTTATGTAATGTCACATTAGATATTAGTGGACGTCCTTATTTGGTTTTTAATTGCGAATTGATACGAGAAAACATTGGAACGATGTCTTGTGAAATGGTTGAAGAATTTTTTAGAGCCTTTTGTGTGGCAGCTGGGGTAACGTTACATATCAATGTGTACTATGGAAAGAATGATCATCATAAAGTAGAGGCTATATTTAAAGCATTTGGCCGTGCCTTGAAACAAGCTGTAAAAATAGAATCGGATCGTATTCCTAGTTCTAAAGGAGTAATCGAATGATTGGAATTATTGATTATGGCATGTCCAATTTATACAGCGTAAAAAATGCTTGTGACTATTTAGGCTTAGATAGTGTTGTTTCAAAAGATGTTTCTATTTTATCTAAATGCGATAAATTGATTTTACCAGGAGTTGGAGCTTTTCAAGACTGCATGCACACACTCCATTCTATGGGGCTCTATGATTTTATTGTTCAACAAGTAAATAAAGATGTTGCGCTATTGGGGATTTGTCTTGGTATGCAGGCTTTGTTTGAAACGAGTGAAGAAAATGGCTTATGCGATGGTTTTGGCTTTTTAAAAGGTCATGTTTGTCATATGGAAGATCCAAGTGTAAAAATTCCCCAAATCGGTTGGAACGTATTGGAAAGTAATCATCCTCAGGCAATATTTAAAGAAAATACGTATGTGTATTATGTCCATTCATATTATGCCAAAGATATGGATGATCAAGACTTAATTGGATATTCCATGTATGGAAGTATGAAAATACCAGGTCTTGTGATGCATGATCATATTATGGGATGTCAGTTTCATCCTGAAAAAAGTGGAGAAGATGGATTAAAAATATTGGAATATTTTGGAAAGGAGTTCTAAATGATTGTATTACCTGCAATAGATATATTAGATGGAAAACCTGTTCGTTTGTACCAAGGTGATTATGGCCAATCCAAATGTGTGGCGGATGATGTACTTGTTTGTGCTAAAAATTTTGAAGCGGCAAATGTTCGCTATTTACATGTTGTGGATTTAAACGGGGCAAAAGAAGGAAGTCGAGTTAATGAAGATTTGATTTGTGAAATTGTGAAGACATGTGATATACCCATTGAAGTGGGTGGAGGCATTCGTACGATGTCTGCTATAGATTTTTATATAGAAAATGGTATTTCAAGAGTTATTCTAGGAACTTCAGCAATTCAAGATATAGGTTTATTAAAAGATGCGGTTTCAAAATATGGTTCTAAGATTGCGGTTGGACTTGATTGTAAAGACGGATATGTATGTACGTCAGGCTGGTTGGAAACGAGCAAAGAATATTATTTGGATTTTGCAAAAAGAATGGAAGAGATTGGGGTAAAGACATTGATTTGTACAGACATTTCAAAGGATGGAACTTTACAAGGACCTAACTTTGAGATGTTAAAAGCACTTAAAAATCATGTATCATGTAACTTAATCGCATCTGGCGGTGTTCGTGATTTATCACATGTCCAAATATGTAAAGAATTAGGGTTGTATGGTGTAATTACGGGTAAGGCCATTTATGAAAAGACGTTAGATTTGAAAGAGGCGTTAAGCATATGTTGACAAAAAGAATTATACCTTGTCTAGATGTAAAAGATGGGAATGTTGTGAAGGGAATCCATTTTTTGGGTTTAAAAGAAGTGGGAGATCCTGTATCTCTGGCAAAGAAATATTATTTAGGTGGTGCTGACGAATTGGTTTTTTTGGATATTAGTGCCACAGTAGAAAAAAGAAAAACTATGGTTGATATTGTAAAGAAGGTTGCAAAAGAAATCTATATTCCTTTTACGGTTGGAGGAGGCATTTCAACGATTGAAGATGTTCGTGCCATGTTGATGGCAGGAGCCGATAAAGTAAGCTTAAATAGTGCTGCAATTCGTAATCCGGACTTAATTAAAGAGGCAAGTAAACGTTTTGGAAACCAATGTATTGTGCTTGCGGTGGATGCTAAGCGAAGAAAAGATGGTTCGGGTTGGAACGTATACATTGAAGGTGGCAGAAAAGATACGGGTATAGATTGTATTGAATGGATTTTAAAAGGTGTATCTTTAGGAGCTGGAGAAATCTTGTTAACGAGCATGGATGCGGATGGCACTAAGGATGGTTTTGATTTAGCCTTGTATGAAGCTGTATCTAAAGTGGTTCAAGTGCCAGTGATTGCGTCTGGTGGATGTGGAAAGATGGATGACTTTGTGGATGCGTTAAAAGTCAGCGATGCGGCTTTAGCAGCTAGTATTTTTCATTATGAAGAATCGAATGTTCAAAATGTGAAAAAGTATTTAAAAGAAAAAGGAGTGGCAGTTCGTATATGATGCGATTGGATTTTGAGAAACAAAATGGCTTAATTCCTTGTATTGTGCAGGATGTAGATACAAAAAAAGTATTGATGTTGGCATATATGAATGAAGAATCTTACAAAAAAACAATAGAGACAAAATTGGCAACGTATTATTCTCGTTCAAGACAAAGCTTGTGGGTCAAAGGTGAAACAAGTGGACATTATCAACATGTACAGGCAATTCGCATTGATTGCGATCAAGATACAATTTTATTAGAAGTCAAACAAGCTGGTGTGGCTTGTCATACGGGACATTATTCTTGTTTTTATAGAGATGAAAATGGAGATTGTGTAGATGAGTGAATTCGTTGATTTATATGATAGAAATCGAAAGCTTTTAAATCGTGTTGTAGATCGTAATACATATTTATTTCAACCTGGAGAATTCATGATGTATGTTTTGGCTATCTTAGAAAATGAAGAAGGAAAATTTTTGGTTACACAAAGGGCGTTGGATAAAAAATGGGCTGCTGGAGGCTGGGAAATGCCTGGTGGTGGGGCTAAGAGTAAAGAGTCAAGCTTAGATGCGATCAAGCGTGAAGTAAAAGAAGAAACAGGGCTTGATGTTATAAATGGTCATGTTGTATATTCATACTTTAATGAAGATGAAAAAAGACATGATAATTATTTTGTAGATATTTATCATTTTAAGTTTGATTTCCAATTAAGTGATGTAACCTTAAACACTCGTGAAAGTATTGATTGTAGGTGTGTGAGTCTAGATGAATTGGTTGCGATGAATAACGAGGATGAATTTTTACATTTTGAAAGAATTATGAAGGCTTTACAACAGAAAAAATAGGACTAAAATATATATGTAAGTTCTATGACTGAAACACTACCGACTACTTCCTTTATAGGTCATAGACTGACAAAAGGGTAAGCTTGCTTACCCTTTTTATATATGCTATTATTTAATTGGCAGTGTGATGAGCTGCCAAAGGGACATGCAGAGCGTGGTAAACTCTGCGAAGGAAAAGTGGATTAGAGGGTATAGATAAAATGTGGTGGTTTTATCTATACAGAATTTTGTTTGTTCAGAAGAGCATAATAATATAATGGATACAAACAAAATTCATTGTAATATTTATATGAGGATATAAATATTGCGAAAAGCGGTTTAAGGAAGTGATGAAAGCCTTAAACCTCTTTTTTTTGGAGGGTATATGAAGATTTCAAATTATTTTGCGAAAGAAAAAATGGATGATGCTTCGTTTATTCAAACATACATCGAAAAATTAAGCGATTTAACAGACGAAGATATTTGTTGGGCTAATTCAGATTTAGAAGAAGATCATGAGAAGGTGCAGTCATTATTGATGGAAATGGTGCTTTCTTTTTATGCAACAGATTTAGTAGATATGAAAGATTATGAGGCGTATCTGGTAGATAAAGAATATCAATCTATGTCATTTAAAGAGCTTCAAGCATCATTGATTCAATTATTTCATAATGATAGAGTGCATCCGGACAGCCTGATACATAATGGGATTGGAAAAAAAGAATTGTTAGAAATATTAGTCGAAATGAAAAAGCGTATGAGTCATTAATGCATCCAAGTTTGAGGACTTGGATGTTTTCTTTATACGTTGTATAATTATAAAGATGGAAAAGGAGCGTTTTGTATGAATTCAAAAAGTCCAATAGGTGTTTTTGATTCGGGATTAGGTGGAATTAGTGTTTTACATACGATGCATAGTTTACTTCCTAATGAAAATCTGATCTATTTGGGAGATAGTAAATATAATCCTTATGGGACAAAGACAAAAGAAGAAATCACAAAGCGTTGCGTTGCGATATGTGATGAATTGATATGTCATGATGTTAAGGCAATCGTCATTGCGTGCAATACGGCAACGAGTGCTTGTGTTAAGCTTCTAAGAGAAAAGTATGATGTGGATATTATTGGTATGGAACCGGCATTAAAGGTGGCATGCGATCGAGGTGAACATCAACGTATTGCGGTATGGGCAACCCAACTTACTTTGTCAGAAAAGAAGTTTGTGAATTTGATGAATCGATTTAAAGGTGAGCATCATATTATAAAGGTGCCTTGTCCAGAACTTGTAAGAATGGTTGAAGACAATAAACTTGATGATGCATATCTTGTAGAGTCTTGTTTGAAAGAGTATTTAGCAGCTAGTGACTATAAAAATCTAGATAGCATTGTATTAGGGTGTACGCATTTTCCTTTTTACACGAAATATTTGGAAAAGCTTTGTCCAAATGTTCATATTATTGAAGGAAGCGTGGGTACGACTTTACATACAAAAGATTTGTTGGAACAAAAAGGTTTGTTGAATACAAGTTGTGAAGAAGGACAAATTACATGGATGAATACAATGGATTCAAAAATTGAATTGTCAAAATGCTTATTTAAAAAATTGGAGGTAGAGTTATGAGTGAAGTAGTTTGGAATAAATATTCAAAAGAAGAATTTAATGATGTAATGAAATTTAGTGATGGATATATTGATTTCTTATCTGATTCTAAAACGGAAAGAGCTTGTGTAAAAAATGCGATCGCATTAGCGAAATCTTATGGATATCGTGATATCAAAGAGGTTATCGAAAATAAAGAGATTTTAAAAGCACAGGACAAAGTGTATGTAAATATGATGAACAAGTCGATTGCATTAATGCACATTGGTTCAAATCCATTGGAAAAAGGTATGAACATTTTAGGTGCTCATATTGACAGTCCTCGTTTGGATCTTAAACAAAATCCATTGTATGAAGATGGAAACATTGCTTATTTGGATACACACTATTATGGTGGTGTTAAAAAGTATCAATGGGTGACTTTGCCTTTGGCAATTCATGGTGTTGTTTGTTTGAAAGATGGAACAACTGTAGATGTAGCGATTGGAGATAAAGAAAGTGATCCAGTATTTGTGATTAGTGATTTATTGATTCACTTAAGTGCAGATCAATTACAGAAAAAGGCAAATGAAGTGATTGCTGGTGAAGATTTAAATGTAACTGTTGGATCTATTCCGTTAGAAAATGAAGAGAAAGATGCAGTAAAGGCCAATGTTGCTAAAATTTTAAAATCAACTTATGGCTTTGAAGAAGAAGACTTCGTTTCTGCTGAGTTAGAGGTTGTTCCTGCAGGACGTGCTAGAAGCTGTGGATTCGATTTAAGTATGGTATTAGGTTATGGACATGATGATCGTATTTGTGCGTATACAAGTTTGATGGCTCAATTAGAAGCAGAAAATGTAAAACGTACAGCTGTTTGTTTGTTAGTTGATAAAGAAGAAGTCGGATCTCAAGGTGCTACAGGTATGCACTCTATGTTCTTTGAAAACTTTGTTGCAGAAGTTATGGATTGTATGGGTGATTATTCTGCATTAAGCGTGAAACGTGCAATGATGAATTCAATTATGTTGTCAAGTGATGTAAGTGCTGCACATGATCCAATTTACGCTTCGGCATCAAGTCCAAGAAATCAAGCCGAATTTGGTAAAGGTATCGTATTCAATAAATATACAGGAGCTCGTGGAAAGAGTGGATGTAACGATGCGAATGCAGAATATATCGCATTGATTCGTCGTATTATGGATGATCACAATGTAGCTTGGCAAACAAGTGAACTTGGAAAAGTAGACCAAGGCGGTGGAGGAACAATCGCTTATATTTTGGCTAATTATGGAATGCAGGTAATTGACTGTGGTGTAGCTTTACATAATATGCATGCACCTTTTGAATTGGCAAGTAAAGCTGATATCTATGAAGCAAAAAAAGGATATGCAGCATTCTTAACATACGAAGGATAATTTATGGAACCAGTAACTTTGATTGCGACGGATTTAGATGGTACATTTTTGAATTCAAAAAAGCAAGTATCAGATTTAAATCGTGAAGCAGTATCAAAATTGAAAAATCATGGAATTTTATTTGGCATCGCATCTGGACGTCCAGTAGAGACGGTTCGTGCTATGTTGAAAAAATGGAGAATTGAAGATAGTGTTAGTTTTATCATGGGAATGAATGGTGGCGTTGTATATGATTTAAGACAACGTACTAAAGAAGAGTATCATGTTCTTGATGGTGAAGTCGTTTTAGATGTGATTCATTTTTTTGAAGATTTAGACGTTGATTTTTGGATCTTGGAAGGTGCCACACGTTATACAAATCGTACAAGTATTGAAACGCAGGAACATGCACGAATTTTTGGTGAAACAGAAATCGAAATTGATCTTGAACCATATCTAGAAAATAATACATGCAACAAACTGATTATACATTGTGATAAAGATTATATGCCGATTGTCTTAGAACGTGCTAAACAATATAAGAATGAGGCTTGTGTCGGTTTCTTAACAGCAGATAACTTATTCGAATATGTAGATCCTAGAATCAATAAAGGATATGGGATTGAAAAGGTAGCTAAGCATTTTGGGGTCAAACTTGAAAACTGTGTGGCTTTTGGGGATGAACAAAATGATAGGGAAATGCTTGAAAAAGTCGGTATGGGTGTATGTATGAAAAATGGCTCACAGGATGTTAAAGAATGCAGTGCATTTGTAAGTCCTTATACAAATGATGAAAGTGCAGTGGGTCGTTTTATTGAGGAGAATGTTTTTAAGGAGGAAATGGATGTCATACTTTGATGATGTATATTGTGGATTATGTAAAGATATTTTGGAAAATGGAGTTCAAGTACATAATCGCACTGGTATTGACACGATTAAAGTTCCAAGTGCACATTTTCATTTAGATCTATCTAAGGAATTTCCTATTTTGACGACAAAACAGTTATTTATTCGTCAAGCTGTTACAGAAATGCTTTGGATCTATCAGGCTCAAAGTAATGATGTTAGATGGCTTCAAGAAAGAAATGTTCACATTTGGGATAAATGGGAAATTAATGAGGATGGCGACTGGATTGATGAGAATACGGGAAAAGTATTAAAACATTTTGATCCTAGTTTTGCGCATACCATTGGTACGGCTTATGGATTTATTGTAAAAAAATATGATTTGATGAATAAATTGTTGAATTCATTAAAAAACGATAAGGAAGATCGTAGACGTGTTATCTCATTATGGCAGGATAGCGAATTAGATACAGCTGTACTTCCTAGTTGTGTATGGAGTTCAGAATGGGATGTGACGGATGGAAAGTTGAATATTTGGGTACACCAAAGAAGTTGTGATGTTCCATTAGGTTTGCCATTTAATGTAACGCAATATGCAGTTTTATTGATGATGGTTGCCAAGGTTACTGGACTTGAGCCAGGTACGATTGATTGGTCAATCAAAGATGCACATATTTACGTGAATCAAATTGATGGAATTAAAGAACAATTAAATCGTTATGAAACAAAAGGCTCTTTACCAGCACCTAAGTTGTGGTTGAATCCGGATATTCAAGATTTCTATGCATTTGATCCAAAGAATGACGTGAAGTTGATTGGCTATGAGCATATGGGAAAAATTAGTTTCCCTTTAGCACAATAGGAGAATTATGAAATTAACATTGATTGCGGCGATTGGTAAAAATCGTGAATTAGGAAAAAACAATGATATGATTTGGCATTTGCCTCAGGATTTGAAGTTTTTTCGTAAGCAGACTTCGGGACATACAATTGTGATGGGAAGAAAAACATTTGAAAGTCTTCCAGGTATGTTACCTAAACGTCATCATGTCGTGATTTCGCGTTCGTGTTCAGATTTGGGTGAATGTGTCGAAATGTGTTCGAGTGTTGAAGAATTTTTGAAGCGATATAAAGATGTAGATGAGGAAATCTATTGTATTGGTGGAGGCATGATTTATAGTGAGATGTTAGCTTATGCAGATAAGCTAGTGTTAACTGAGATTGATGAGCAAGCGGATGCTGAGGTTTATTTTCCTGAATTTGACAAGTCTTTGTATACAAAAACAATATTATCTGATATCGAAGAGAATGGAATTCACTATCAACATGTTGCATATACTTTAAAATAACCATTTGCAGAGAATTTTTGTGATTCTCTGCTTTTTTGTTTGGCAGATTTATTGTCAAATAAAACTAGGTTAGATACTATACAATCTTTTTGAAAGGAGAATCAACATGAGTGATACTTATTATGTTAAAACATTAGGAGGGTTGGAAATCACAAACGATAATGTAACCGTTAATATTGTCGAATTATTTGGAAAGCAGCTAGTGAATTTATTACAGGTCTTATTGTTTCACAGTGAAAAACCAGTTCAAAAAGATGAACTGATTGATATTCCTCGGCCAGAAAGTAAAAATCCATCTAGTGCATTAAAGTTCTAGATTTTTAGATTGCGTGCTGAATTGAATGAAATTGAATTCTTTAAAGACAAATAGGTTATTATAACGACATGAAAAGGGTATATTTTAAATCAGAATTTAGATTGTAATATTGATTTTGTTCAATTGGAAAAGGCGTATAACCAAATCAACGATGGTTCGGAACTTTTAGACGAAAAAGAGTTCAAGACGGCTAGAAAGATTTTCAGATCAAAGGTCGTTTCTAGGCTTCACCAAGCCAATTGCACTGGATTTTACAGAAACAAGAGATCTTTAGAAAATGTATGTGAAAACGATGATGCGCATATCTTGTTACTTATATACGGAAAAACGCTATGATGAGATGATGCTTATGAATTATCAGGCGGTTTTATTTAAATCATTTAATGAAGGTTTACATTACTATTATATGAAAGGCTTAGTGGCTACACGTAATTATCGTGAAGCGTTGAAGTATTATGATGAATTGAATGATATTTTCTTATCTGAACTAGGTACGGGTTTATCGAAACGTTTTAAACAATTGTACGATATCATTATTGCTGATCATGCCAAAGAAGAAAGTAAAGATATGGAAACAATCATGCGTGAGCTTTCAAGCCATGATCAACAAAACCAAGGCTTCTTCTGTTCGTATGAAATTTTCAAGTATTTCTATGAATTGTTGTTAAAAATGTCTATTCGTAATGAACAAAATTATTATTTGATTATGTTACAGTTTTCAGATGGTACTTTGGATTATGAAAAGATTGGTTTAGATTTTGATGGTGTGAAGCGATTGGTAGGTTCTTGTTTAAGAAGCAATGACTTGTTTACTCGTACAAGTGAAACGCAACTGCTGCTTCTAGTGGATTGTCAAACCGAAGAGAATGCGCACTTGATTATTCAGCGTATTTCAAATAAGTTCTATAGTGTTTGATGTCAGCTTGTTTAATAGATCGTATGATTAAGACAAGAAGTTGTCATATTATTACGATTGAGGATCTAATTGAATTCTTGCATTCGCAAAAAGTCAATTGTATCCCAACGAGAGGTATATCATGATACAACAAGTGATTTAAATGCATTAAAATCGGCATTGCGTGAGGCACCTGAAGTTATTTTATTGGGCGAAATACGCAATGAAGAAACAGTTTCTACAGCGCTTTCCGCGGCTGAAACCGGACATTTAATTCTATCTGCGTTACATACTGTAGGAGCTGTAAATACAATTGATTGTATTATTGATATGTTTCAAGATCATCAAGATCAAGTGCGTTCGCAATTATCAATGATTTTAGAGGCTACATTAGTGAGCAATTAATTCCAGGAAAAGATGGAGAATTGATTCCTGTGTTTTAAATTATGCTGGTCAATCCTGCGATTCGTTCGCAGATTCGTGAGAATAAGATTCATCAGATTTAGAATACAATGATTTCGAATCGACAGAACAGTATGGTTATGATGGATGATGCGATCTATGACTTGTATCAACAAGGTAAAATAACAAAAGATATTGCGATTCAGTATAGTCTGCATCCGGATCGTATGAAAACGAGAGTGCAATAAAGAATGAAAAGTTACATTTCGCTCTTTTTTTCTTTCAATAATATTACATAAGGTATATAATTTGACTATTGTTGTAAACGGGGAGGATTTGTATGGTGCGCCAGTTCGGTGCAGTTGATTTAGTTAGGTGAAACTCCTAACCTGGT
>NZ_JAJDMK010000149.1:0-1588 GCF_020593575.1 Holdemanella sp. DFI.5.55 | reverse complement strand
TTTTAATTTAGAGTATGTTTCTCTTAATGATTTTCCATGTAATGTAATCAAATAAGATGAATTTATTATCCTATCTAATATCGCATCCGCTATAGGTCCTCCATTTAATAATTGATGCCAACCATCAAATGAATATTGACTACAGAATATTGTTGATTTCTTATTACACCTTATTTCCATCAATTCAAGTAGATCACTTCTTTCTGATTCACTTGTCGATTTTAATAAGAATTCATCTAGTATCATTAAATCATACTTTCCTAGTTTTTTTAGATATTCATTATATTTTCCTTGAATCCTCATTTCTTCAAATTTTGAGAATAGTTCTGGTAATCGAATATATAAAACTGTTTTTCTATCTCTACAGGCATGGATCCCCAAAGCGTTTGATAACCATGTTTTACCACAGCCGGATGCTCCTACAAAAATTACATTCAAACCGTTGTTTATATAATTGTTTGTAGACAATTCCTCCATTTGCGAGCGATCGAGTTTTCTGTCTGGATTATAATTAATTGATTCCATACTAGCTGTAGAATCATAAAAATGTGCATTCTTGATAAATCTTTCTATTGTATGATTTACTCGACTATCATATTCCATATCAATTAATTCGCTGAACCGTTCATCGAATGATAATTGACTGTATTCTGGGTTTGCACTTTGTAATTCATATTGTTCTGCAATAACTGGTAATCTCATTTTCTTCAATTTTTCTATCAATTCACTCTTATCCATTGTTCTTGCCTCCGTAATAGTCTTTTCCTCGCACAAAGGCATGCATATCACATTCACTTTGTACATTATCATTTTTATCTTTCAAATCTTGATTTGACTGTAATATCATCTTAATATTTTTATAGCCAGGCTGACTGATGTGATCCAACGCCAATTGACACGCATTTTCCAGTCTGGTTTTTCCATATTTATCTGATAGTTTCAACAATGACATACAACCTTTATAAGCTTGTTCTTCAACTTTATAACGATCAAATAGTTTGGAAACTAAAATCGAAGTATTGTCTCCAATAGAGGCAGCCCACTTCATAAAACGGTCTTTGTTCCATTGAAATTTTTGGTGATTCTCCGGCATATGACTTTCATTTGTTGAGTATTGATTGATACGACCATATAATCGATCATGGGTACAAATTTGATTCATTTTATAATATACAGTTACAGTTCTTTTTGTGACTTTTACATCTACATAATTTCCAACGTATTCATATGGCACAGAATAATTCATTTTTTCTATCGAAATATGATAATTTAATTGAACTTTAGCTCGTTTCCATACACTCAACTCAAATGGCTGTTCAGGCAGAGCTTTCATAAACGGAAGTTCTTCGTCTAAATATACGCTTTTTCTGGAACCTTCCTTTTTCTGAAAAGGTCTGTTATTGAAATTGTCCAATTCTTTGATAATTGCTTTGTTTAGGTCCTCAAACGAAAAGAATTTCCTGTTTCTAAGTTTACCGACAATGGCTACTGTACAATCTCCAACCGCGCCTTCAACAGCTGCCTTATCTTTAGGCTTACGCACTCTTGTTGGAATAATAGTTGTATCATAATAGTCTGCCATTTCCTG
>NZ_JAJDMK010000148.1:0-1640 GCF_020593575.1 Holdemanella sp. DFI.5.55 | reverse complement strand
AGCAAATGAAAAGCGCCCATACAAATCATTTTATATGATTTGATGGGCTTTTTTTTCAGACAAAATAAAAGAAATTTAAATACAATGTAAATAATTGCATTTATCGTTGCCATAATAAACATTTTTTATCATAGAAAACATATAAGAATAGTATTAAATAAAGAGGATGATTATAACTAAATTAAATTGAGATCAACGAAATTTTAAATTCGAAATATTACAACTACATGTAGGACAAGAACAAACAGATCCAACAACTGATGAACGTGCAGTGCCTATTTATCAAACACCATCTTATGTGTTTAGAAATTGCGATCATGCAGCAGCACGTTTTGAATTGAGTGATGCAGGAAATATTTATGGATGTTTAACGAATCCAAGTGAGTATGTATTTGAAAAGCGTATAGCAGCTATTGAAGGTGGTGTAGCTGAGTTAGCCGTAGCATCTGGTGCAGCGGCTGTTACATATACAATATTAAATTTAGCTCAAAATGGGACAATATTGTTTCAGCCAAAAATATATATGGTGGTTCATTTAATTTTATTGGAGAACACTCTACTTAAATATGGGATTGAAACAAACTTTGTAGCTATCTTTAATGAAGAAGAAATTGAAAGTGCTATTAATGAAAAGACAAAGTCTTTGTATATTGAAACATTGGGTAATCCAAATTCTGATGTAGTAGATATTGAATCAATCACAAAGATTGCTCATAAACATAAAATTCCATTAGTAGTGGATAATACATTCGCCTCATAGTATTTAGTGAGACCAATTGAATATGGGGCTGATATTTTTATTCATTCAGCCACAAAATTTATTTGAGGTCACGGAACCAGTATTGGTGGTGTTATCGTTGATGGAGGAAAGAAAATTTGATTGTGAAGCTAGCGGTAAATCCGATTCATTGACAAAACCAAATCCAAGTTATCATGGTATAAGTTTTACACAAACATATGGAGCTGCAGCATTCGTCACTAAGGGCGTGCAATTCTTTTAAGAGATACAGGAGTTGCAGTTTCTCCTTTCAATGCATTTTAATTCTTACAAGGGTTAGAAACATTATCCTTACGTGTGGAAAGTCATAGTAATAACGCATTAAAAGTCGTCGAATATTTGAATAATCATGCTCAAGTAGAAAGCGTATCTCATCCTAGCGTCTCTACAGATCCTAATCAACAATAGTTGTATAAAAAACATTTTCCTAATGGAGGAGGCTATATCTTCACGTTTGACATTAAGAGGGATGCACAAAAAGCTAAAGATTTTATAGAAAATCTAGTATTATTCTCCTTATTGGCGAATGTTGCGGATGTTAAATCGTTAGTGATTTATCCGGTGACAACAAAACAATCACAATGTACATAAGATGAGTTACTAGATCAGGGAATTCGTCCGAACATAATTCGTTTAAGCATAAGATGTGAAAACATTGATGGTATAATTCAAGATTTGGATAAAGCATTTGAAGCAGTTACATAAATAAAAAAGTCAGAGATTTCCAATGTTATTTAATTAAGAAATGACGGCTTTGAGGGGAACAAAAAAATGTGCTCCTCTTTTTTTTGGAAATTTGAATTTTTTGACGGAAGCCCTTATTTTGATTTTGAATGTCGTGTTGTACGTTTCAAAATTAGTG
>NZ_JAJDMK010000147.1:0-1714 GCF_020593575.1 Holdemanella sp. DFI.5.55 | reverse complement strand
CAGCAGTGCTCATCTATATTACCAAATACTTTTCGCTTCGTCAAATGTTTTTTTAATTTTTTTTAATAAAAAATCAAAAGACTTTTATATATACATATTTTCGACAATTTTAACATTATAATTTCTATTAAACAATAAAGTTGTACTATAATTCAGTTATACATAATAGGAGGATTTTTATGAAGAAATTAGGTTTTGGATGTATGAGATTGCCATTAACAAATCCAGAAGAACCAACTTCTGTTGATTTAAAACAATTTTGTGAAATGATTGATACTTTTATGGATAATGGATTTACATATTTTGACACCGCTTATCCTTATCACCAAAGACAAAGTGAATTATTTGTAAAAAAAGCGTTAGTTGAAAGATACCCACGAAATTCATTTACTTTAGCCGACAAATTGCCTGTCCCATTTATGAAAACAAAAGAGGATGCAAAAAGAATTTTTGAAGAACAATTGGAAAAATGTGGAGTTAATTACTTTGATTATTATCTTCTGCATTCTTTAAATCGTAATCATTACCAAACTGCTTTAAAATTTGGTTGTTTTGATTTTATTAAAAAAATGAAAGAAGAAGGTAAAATAAGAGAAATTGGATTCTCATTTCATGATACTGCTGATATTTTAGACAAAATTTTGACTAAACATCCTGAAATGGATTTTGTTCAACTTCAAATCAATTATCTTGATTGGAATAGTGAAAGTGTACAATCTAGATTATGTTATGAAACGGCTGTTAAACATGGAAAACAAGTTGTTATTATGGAACCTGTTAAGGGAGGAAGTCTTGTGCGTGTTCCTGAAGATATTCAAACTAAATTATTAACTTTAGATGGATCGTTATCTATTGCATCATGGGCAATACGATTTGCAGCAAGTCTTAAAAATGTTCGTGTTGTACTTAGTGGTATGTCAAACCTTGAACAATTAAATGACAATATTTCATATATGAAAATATTTAAACCGTTGACACAAGAAGAAAACGATTTCTTGATTAAGCTAGGTGATCAAATTCGAACATCTATTGCTATTCCATGTACTGCATGTAACTATTGTACTCCTGGTTGTCCAAAACACATCTGTATACCTGAATACTTTAATCTATTCAATAAAAGAAAACAAAATTTATCTAAAGGTAAATCAACAGAATATCATGATTTAAAAAATGAACATGGAAAGCCATTAGATTGTATTGAATGTGGACAATGTGAGCGTGTATGTCCACAAAAGCTTCCAATTATCAGTAATCTAAAGAAAGTAGCGGATGAATTTGAATAAATTTATCGCAAAAAGAAACAAAATTGTATTTTATACTTCAAATGATATTGGGGATAAACCAATCCTTTCAAAAATTAATGAAGATATGAATTTTTATAAAAACACAGATATAGAAGATACAGTATTAGGTAAAGCAGCTGCTTATCTATACGTTCTTGCAAAAATTTAATTTGTTTATGCTCATGCTCTAAGTGAAACTGCAAAAATTTATTTAGAAAAGAATAATGTTTCTTTCATATACGATAAATTTGTTAAGGAAATCCGATATAGGACAAACACAGATATGTGTCCATTAAAAAAATCCGTGATTCATATAGAGGACACCAGTTACCGCAAAAATCGCATTAGAAAATACAATTAAAGAATTAATGAATCTGAAAAAAGCCAAGTCTAAGTAAATAAAAGACTTGGCTTTTGAATATAAAAGGCAA
>NZ_JAJDMK010000146.1:0-1723 GCF_020593575.1 Holdemanella sp. DFI.5.55 | reverse complement strand
TGATAATGTATGGTAGTATTCTCCACCAGTAGAATTAGACGTAAAAGACATACTTATACAAATTGGTTAAGGTATGTCTTTTACTGCCAATCAAGTGGGTGGAGAATATAAGCATTTGTTATCTTTGAATGAAATGCCGTCACATGCTCACAAACCACACGATTGGGATGTTATTACCGCACAAGGTGGTAATACAGGGTTCTATAACATGACATATTTAGGAGACAATAATCGATCAGGAACATTTATTCCATTTATTCATGATTACGATAAAAATAGATATGGCTCATATGTTGGCAATAACGAAGCGCATAATGTCATTCAACCATATACAACAGTATTCTTCTGGAAAAGAATCAAGTGATTACTTCGTTCTTCGCCAGAAATAAACTACGATATAAGGCTGAATGTTATTGTGACTTTGACTTCCTCCTTCGTCTGAAGTGGCGGTGTTTAAAGGGGTTCTAGCAGCATGATATGTTGTTACATCGCCACGGTAATCACCTCTTTGCCATCCAAACAACATTGAATATTCTGATGGTGTAAAAGTGTTCCATTCTGGGTAACCTTCAACCATTGCATATTCGACATGCACGTGGTTTGGCATCTCGTAATAATTTAATTGATGCTTGTATTCGCCCCCAGTTCCAGAAGAAGTAAAGGACATACATAAACATTACTTCGTTCTTCGCCAGAAATAAGTAACGATATAAGGTTGAACATTGTTGTGATGTACGTTATCTCCCGCCCAACCCGTATATGTGAAAGCTGATGTAGATGTAGCATGAACTTCTTGCTTCGGAGCAACATAGTTTTTGGTTGAAAAGTCTATCATAACGCCATACCAATCTGTTGTTTGTACAGGCCACTCAGGGTATCCTTTAACCATCAATGATTCACTATGATGATGTTTTGGTATTTCAATTTCTAGAAGTTTGTGCTTGTATTCACCACCGCTCGAATCAGTAGCAAAGGACATACATTTACTTGTAGTAGTCACAAAGCAATTCAACACATTTTCGTTTTAATTCCATTTGTGGATGTACGTAGATGTTCATTGTAATTGATACATTGGAGTGGCCTAACAATTCACTCAGTGATTTATAGTCACATCCACATTCGATACATCTTGTCGCAAATGTATGTCTGAGTGCATGGAATGTTAAGTGAGGAAGTTCTAAATTTTTAAGCATTTTATTGTAATATAAACGGTATTTATTGGGTTCAATATAGGATGGTTTATTCGTAAGAATATAATGGTCATCTTCGCCTTGTAATAATGTAGCATATTGCATAATCCAAGAATTCAATGGAACATTGCGCATACTGGATCTCGTTTTAGGAGATGTTATATGTAGTTTACTACCATCTTCTCTGGTGTATGTTCGTATCATTGTTTTGTCTACTGATAGTAACTTGGCGGCAAAATTGATATCTTTCCATTTAAGAGCACATAACTCACCGATTCTTAATCCAGTATGAATACAAAGCAATATGCCAAAATTCTTATGATTTATTTCAGTTTGTAAGTGATTGATTAATACGATTTGATGTTCTTTATCAAAAATCTGTATTTGTTTTGGTGGATGATATGGCAATTGAATAGATACATCGGAGTCTAGTGTTAATTTTAAAACAGTAATGATATCTTTAGCATATTTTATAGAAATACCTGGTATATTGTAATTGACCCATCTAGCTGGTCATTTACAACATACATCTC
>NZ_JAJDMK010000145.1:0-1725 GCF_020593575.1 Holdemanella sp. DFI.5.55 | reverse complement strand
GGCTATGTCACAACAAACAGTTGATAAATAGCCATTTTTATAGGGGAGTATCAGAACTCCCCTACAAACTGTTATTTGCAGTTATCTATACTCATTTGGAATTTCGATATGAAGTGTCTCACACAATAACTTCACATCATGGGCATCATTTTCATCAAACTCGTATCCCAGATGGAACATTACTTGACTATATGGTTCAATACAGGAAACCTCTATTTCCTCAATTCTTCCTTTACCCGAAAAAGTTTCTACCGGAAAACAATCCCCATCATAAAGAATTTCACCTTCGTCCGTATATTCAAAACAATGCAAATCAATAATTCTGTTTTTCAAATCTTCCCATACAGTATGGTTCAATGTTGTATATTCCATCTTAATCTCATAAAAGCCATTAGCTTTCATTATTTCTATAAAGTTCTGATAATCGTTCTTTTCTACAAAAATGTCAATATCATTATGGGCTCTTGACTGATATCCAAGAAGAGCATCTACACCCCAGCCACCATCAAGAAAGACTTTAATCTCCGCATCTATTGCAAATTGAAGAATCTGTTTTACATCTGTTATATTGACCATCTTATCATCTCCACAAATTCTAATTAGGCGACCAGAGGAACTGCTGGTCTGTTTGATAAATCTCTGCATTTAGCAGTTTTCAATGTTGCCAAAACGAAAGTTAAGAAGATGTTCCTTTTCTCCATGTCGCTTTCTTTGGCGTAATTTACAAGGTTATTCCACACAAGATAGTTGTTCAGATACTTGGTAGAAACACCGTTAAAGCCACGCATAAACCTCTTTAGCTGGCTATGGTAGCTATTGATATGTTGGATATTATAAATGCCTTTCTTGGCTTTGCCAGTCTTTAACTGCACAAGGTCAATGCCATTGGCATTTGTAAATCTCACATAGGAGTTCATCTTGTCCGTAACAAGAGTGGAATTGGTCTTAATCCTACCATCATAAATATGATGTAAATCTCTTGTAGAAACTCTACCAGTATTCGTAATCTTGGAGATAGACAAGCCATTCCTATTAACCGCACAAGGAACACATACCTTTTCTTGGGACAAGCCTCTGATATGTGTAGAATGACCACGCTTATGAGCCTTGCGTGGCATAGCAAATGTCTTACTCTTGCTATGATTGCCCTTGTACGAGATGGCGAAAAAAGTTTCGTCAGCCTCAATAATGCCGTCAAGGGTAACATCGTCTGCCATATTCTGAAGTGCATCCAAAATCTTGTGTCTCCAAAGGAATGCGGTGTTTCTGTGAATCCCACAAGCAACAGCAGTCTTACGAATGGATAAGCCATTCATCATACAATCAATGTACTGCTCCCACACGGACAAGTCTTTTCTTGTACCAGACACAATGGAGTTCGTAGCAATCACGAAGGACTTGCCACAATCCTTACATACATATCGCTGTGTGCCATCTTTACGATGACCATTGCGAACCACATGGATACAGCCACAAAGAGGGCATACACGACCATTTGCAAAGCGTTCCTTTGCTACGAAATCTTCAATATTCAAAGACTTTACAAAGGCAGGACTTAAAAGCGTTGTTTTAAGGCTTTCCTGCTCTGCGACAGTCAACTTACCGATAATATCTAATGCGTCTTTGATAGTAGGCATATCCAATTACCTCCTTCGGTGGTACTGTTTCTTACTATTATTGTACGCTATTTCTCGTCAAAAATCAACCATTTGTTGTGACAGAGCC
>NZ_JAJDMK010000144.1:0-1731 GCF_020593575.1 Holdemanella sp. DFI.5.55 | reverse complement strand
TTTTTTACTACTTATAAAACGACCCTATAAAAATTTAAGGACTATGTTCGACCCTGCAAGAATTTAAATATCCCAAAAATAGATCTGTCTATCGACAGGTCTTTATTTAATCAAAAATGGAATTGAAGTTCTCTTCAATTTGTCTACATGCACTTGCTTCATCAAGTTGTTTAATTTCACAAATCTTCTTTGCGACATATTCCACATACATAGGTTCATTTTCTTTTCCACGATAAGGAACAGGTGTTAAATAAGGAGAATCCGTTTCTGTGATGATTCGATCAATAGGACATGCTGAAATACATTCAGGGGCTTGTCTAGCATTTTTGAATGTGATAGGTCCGGCAAACGAAATCATAGAATTCATTTTTAAACATTCCATCATAGTTTCTTTACTTCCGCTGAAGCAATGGAAAATAATTTTTGTCTTTGCGTATTGTTTTAAAATATCCATGCAGTCTTTTGTGGATTCGCGCATATGAATAGAAATAGGAAGATTGTGTTCATTCGCAATTTGAATCTGCTTGATAAATAGCTCTTTTTGTAAATCATTAAAACTTGTATCCCAATAGTAATCCAATCCAATTTCTCCTAAGCAATCTAAATAAGGCGTTTGATCAATGAGATACTGAATTTCTTTATCTGCAACTTCTTTGGCATCACTTGGAAACCATCCAAAGGCAATTTTAAAAAATGGATATTTTTCTTTTACCTTTTTCGCACGTTCTAATTCTTCAGGACTTGTGCACATGATCATGCATGAAGTAAGATTTTTAGCTTTGATATTTTCAATGATCTCGTCAATTCGACTATATAAACCATCACAAGTGATGTGACAATGACTATCTGTATACATAACTAACCTTCTTTCTTAAAATAGTATATAATTGTGTTAAAAGAGGTGCAATATGAAAATTAGCATGGAATTAAATGTAAGTGATAAAGAGTTTTATGATTTGATGATGAAATCTTTAAAAGAAGAAGTTAAAAATGTCACGAAGAAAAATTTAGAATTAAAAGAAGGGTTAAAATATAAAAAGAAATCAGCTCAAAGAAAAGGAATCGGCTCAGAAATTACTGTGCATATTAAAAGGTTGATTCCGAATACATTGTATGAAGCAACGTTTGTCACGGCAATCGACCATACAACTATTTCTTATAAGATTGAATCTTTAAATGAATCAAAAATCAAAGTGACTTATGAAGAAATTTACGAAAATGTTTCTCCAAAGGAAATTCCTGTTTGGAGACAAAAAATGGCAGAAAAACAGTCGGCTAAAAAATCAAAGAAAATGTTTAAAGAGGTTGAAAAGTTTATTTTAAATGAAAGAAATAACAAGAACTGATTATACCAGAATAGAAACCAAGTTTTCCATCTTGGTTTCTTTTTTTGTTTATATGCGTTATAAGATTGGTATAGAAAAGCTTTAACCCAACAAAAGAAGGAGGAATTGGATATGAAAAAGTTAGGTTATTTAGCGGGGGCATCATTGTTATTTGTTCCAATGCCTCTATATGCAGCAGGAATTGGTTCTAGCAACCAAGTATTTACTCACACTGGTTGGTTCTCAGTTATTTGTATGGCAACAATCGGTGTTGGAGTTGCGATTTGTTCAAAACATCAGAAATAATAATGAAAAAAGTTTTAACAGTAAGCATTATTTGGGCGGTGGATCTTTTCGTATTATGAAACCAGGAAGAAAAGTATTCTGGTTAATATAGAATTGTATA
>NZ_JAJDMK010000143.1:0-1869 GCF_020593575.1 Holdemanella sp. DFI.5.55 | reverse complement strand
ACCTCCTCATATAATATGTAGCGTAATCAGTTCAACACATTGTTGTTAAATAGATTGTATTTTTCTTCTTAATCCAAGATAATTGTAACGTTCTGGACTAAGGTAGCCTACATGCCTCCTGTGAACTGTTGATTCACTTTTTAAAGACTGGCTCCTTTATTCAAGACGTGCCTTATACACTGATTTGGTTTGTTGATGAACTTTGCTCTTGCACTGTATCTTCTAATTCTTGAGGTTGTGTTTGTCTTGCTTTAGAGGTGCAATCCAGAACCGGTTACGAAAGGAAGATTTTATGAAAAAACAAGATTCTTATGACTACTACGTTGGCATCGATTGTGCTCAGAACAAACACGATTTTGCCATGAAAAACAATCAGGATAAATTCTTGATTAAGAGAGGACACTTTTCAAATACGCTACAAGGATATGAAAAGTTCCTTAACACTGTTCTTTCCAAATGTCTGAACAAAGATAAGATCTTGTTTGGGATGGAAGTGACAGGTATCTATGGTACTAACTTATACGAAAGGCTCAAATCAGATGGGTATCACGTAGTTATGATTTCTCCGGATTCCGTTAAAAATTACAGAGACTACAAACGACTTAATAAAACAGATAAGATCGATTCTGGCTGTATTGCCGAACTTCTTTTGAACGGCGATGCTCAAATCGTTCATGTAGCAAAAAACGGATATACTGATTTGAAAGCCTACATTCGCAGAAGGAATGCACTTAAAGTTACATGCACTCAGGAAACAAACAGATTCCTCGCCAAAGTTTGTTTGTATTTTCCTGACCTTCTCAAAGTCTTTCCAAGTGGACGTGCAACCTTAAAAGCCATCTTTTCAATATATCCTACACCTTATTCTATCATAGAAGCTGATTTCGATGAACTTGTTTCTGTTCTTCAAAAAGCTTCTAAAAACAAATTTGGCGTAGACAAAGCAAATGAACTTATTCATGCTGCACGTAATTCGATTGTTGTTCGCAAATCTATCTCAGATGGCGAACTATACAACATTCACAGCCTTATTGATTCTATAGATTCTCTTGAATCAGAAATACGAAATCTTGAGAAAATAATTGATTCTAAGGCTGAAGAATTTCCTGCTTATCATGTACTTCTTACATTAACAGGATGTGGAAAAATCACAGCGGCTACAATCGTTGCTGAAATAGGAGATATCTCCAGATTTCATAAAGCGAGTCAGATCGTATCCCTGGCAGGGTTATATGGTGACAACTCCAAGTCTGGTTCTTCTGTAAACAAGCGTGGAAAAATTTCCAAGAAAGGTTCTCGTTATCTTCGTCATGCAATCTACATGGTTGCTGAATTTGCACGAAGAAACAACCCGATATTTAAAGCTTACTTTACCAGAAAAAAGAATGGAGATCGTACCAAACATACTCTTGCAGTGAATGCAGTAGCGAACAAACTTTGCAAAGTGATTTATTCTTTAATGAAAAACCAGTCCACATACATTATTCAATACCGTGATTTGGTGAAACTATCGGAATCAACCCAAAATGAGTTTTTCCAAAATGCCGAAACAGACTTTTCAGCAAAAACTAGACGAAAGAAATATCTGTATGAAGATGAATATGGAGAACTCCATGAATTCGTATTTAAATCGATAAAAACAGCTTTAATCGAATAAAAAAACATACAAATTCTTTCAAAAATCAGGCTTTTTTGAAAAATTTTTTAAAGGCTCAAAAAAGTTGTTTTCAATGCACCCAATTTCAAAAACTAGATGAAGTTTTTAACGAGGATTCACCTCTAAATCAAGACAAACACCCTTGATCCAACAAAGAAAACTACAATTTCAACAAATTTTACATTACTTATTGACATTTAATAGTTTGTCTT
>NZ_JAJDMK010000142.1:0-1949 GCF_020593575.1 Holdemanella sp. DFI.5.55 | reverse complement strand
ATTATGAGTCGTAATCCACGTATTGACAATAGGAGGTCACTTCATATTATCTCAAACTAATTATATCAGACATTTGAGAAAATTAATATTTCATGTTAGGATTAGGATGATTTCGAAAAAGGAGGGTTTTAATGAAGGCTCGAGTATTGACAGAAAGTGGTTGTGGATTAACCAAACAAGAAGCACAAGCGTTAGGAATTGATTTTTTACCTTTACAGGTTCAAATAGAAGATAAAACATATTTAGATGGGGTGAATTTAACAGTAGAAGAATTAAATTCATTCTTAGAAAGAGGCTTTATGCCTCAAACAAGCATGCCACCATTAGGCGATATTGAGGCTTTATTAGAATCATATAAAAATAATGGTATTACGGATGTTATTTTGATAACTCTATCAAATGGATTATCAGGAACAAATCAGGCAATACAGGCATCTGGTAAATGGCATGGGGTTAAAATTCATACATTAGATATATATACTACTTTAGGTGTGGAAAAATATTTGGTGTTATCAGCTCAAAAATTAGTTGAACAAGAAATACACCCAGAAGAAATCATTTCACGTTTAAAAGACAGTGTAGATCATTCACGTGGTTTTTTAATTCCAGAAGATTTAGATCATCTAGCTAAGGGGGGACGATTAACTCCAATGGCAGCTAAGCTTGCAGGAATGTTGAAAATCAAACCAATCTTGGAAGTATCTAAAAATACTGAAGGAAAAGTCGATGTTTTTGATAAAGTACGTACAATGTCCAAAGCTATTAAAAAAGCTGTTAAAGTGATTTCAAAAGATGCGAATGCACAAGATTATGAATTTTATGTGTTAAACGGAGAAAATCAAGAAGGTACACAATTGGTGATTGATGAGCTACACGATGTGTTTGGCGAAGACATTCAAATTCATATAGATCCAATGTATGCCGTTATTGCAGTACATACAGGATTAGGTGCTGTAGGCGTTCAATTTGTGAAAAAAGTAAAGGGGGCCTAGTTATGAAGATTGCATTTGTGACGGATACCGGAACAGGCCAGCATCCAGACTATTGGAAAGAAAAAGGAATTTATTGTCTTCCATTACAAATTACTTGTGATGAAGAATCAAAAGATGAATATACAGAAATTACATATTCTGAAGTGATAAAAAAATTACATGAAAAAAAAGTGTTGAGAACATCCTTGCCTAGTTTAGGTAAAATTGAAGATTGTTTTAAAGAATTAAAAAATGAAGGATATGACACAATTTTTGCGGTTCCTATTTGTCGAGGATTATCCGGAACATTGGATTCTATGGAAATGATTGCAAATCAATTAGAAATGAAATTTGTAGGCGTTGATTGTTATTGCACAGCGGTTGAACAAGGATGTATGATTGAGACAGCTAAAAAGATGTATGAAGCAAACATTCCAATTGATGAAATTATTAAAAAACTACAAAACATTGCGGATAGTTGTGAAACTGTGTTGTTGTGTGATGATTTAGATCATATGAAACGTGGTGGAAGATTGACACCGATGGCTGCCGCATTAGGTGGTTTATTGAAAATCAAACCTATTTTGCATATTGGTAAAAGTACGAATGGAAAAGTAGATGTATTAGATAAAGTTCGTACAATGACACGTGCACAAGATCGTGTTATTAAACATTTAAAAGAATTAAATGTAGATTCTAATTATACATTTATTGTTGCACACGTAGATGCGTTAGAAGCTGCAAAAGAATATGCGCAAAAGATTGAAAACCAAATTGAAGGCGCTAAAGTAAAAGTCATCAATTTAGTAAGTGCAGTTGGAATTCATACGGGACTAGGCTGTCTAGCTTTACAAGTATTTAATGAAATGAAAGAGCAATAGGAATTGAGTGTGTGAAATCATTCAATTCCTTTTTGTTTTTATGCTTTTGGCTTTAGCTGGTTGAGTACGAAGTACGAAACAACAAAACCACCTGCTA
>NZ_JAJDMK010000141.1:0-2078 GCF_020593575.1 Holdemanella sp. DFI.5.55 | reverse complement strand
CGGGAGTTTAACACTTGCTCATAGCCAAAATAGCCAAATGTCGTTTATGTACGGCTTTTTTTTCGTCAAATTTTTATTTTTTACTGTTGTATGTGTTGTAATTGTGGTATAATAGTTGTAAAGGATGGCTGCTTCTATGAAACTGTATTATGATAAACGACTTAAAGATCCTACTTACTATATTCAGCAGGGATTTAGAAATGGTAAAAAAACGACAACCAAAAACATCAAAAGATTAGGTAAACATTCTGAGCTTCTTCTTATAACGGATAATCCCTTGGAATACGCTAAAAACGAAGTAAAAAAAATGAATGAGGAATATCGTTCTGGCAGATCTGAATTCATTGTTACTATGGACTTTAATGAAAGAATCCCTTCTACAGATTCTCCTTGTTCGAATTCTACTAGTTTGAACATTGGATATCTGTATCTTAAGGATATCTATGCCAAATTGAATCTGTCTGATTTTTTTAAATCAGTTTCTTCTGACCGAAAGATCACCTACGACTGTAATAAAATCTGTCAGTTTCTTACCTATGCAAGGATTCTGGATCCTGCCAGTAAATATGGAACATACGATAAACTTGATACATACTATGAGAAACCTCAGGTTGAATACCAACATATGATTCGTTTCCTGGATATTCTAGACAGAAACAGTGACCAATATTTAAAACATCTTTTTGACAATTCCGAAAACATCGTTAAACGAGATACTTCAGTTATGTACTATGACTGTACAAACTATTTCTTTGAAACAGAAAAACCTGATGAGGAGATTGTTGACGAAGTTACTGGAGAAATTATCCTTGGACTTCGTCAGTTCGGAATCAGTAAGGAAAACAAGACATCTCCTATTGTTGAAATGGGGCTTATCATGGACAGACGTGGAATCCCTATTTCTATGTGTATTCATCCAGGAAACACAAATGAACAGCTTACTGCCGTTCCACTTGAAAAAGAAGTTATAAAAATGACCGGAAACAAAAAGTTCATATATTGTGCGGATGCAGGACTTGGATCCTACAATATCCGTAAATTCAATGATATGGGTGGTAGAGCCTATATCGTTACACAGTCAGTAAAAAAACTTGGACAAGAGATCAAAGATATCGTATTCAACGATTCAAACTACCGTCTATTGTCAAATGACGATGCGATCACATTGAAAGAAATGCGAACATTTAATAAAAAAGACGCAAACAATCTAAGTCTATACAATGATTTTGCCTATAAAGTGATTCCAGCCAACACAGCCATGGATACAGGACTTTATGAAGAAAAAGTATACAAGAACGGTCGAACAAAAAAAGTAAAAGCCAAAGGAACATTACATCAATATATCATTGTCACTTTCTCTAGAAAGATGATGGAATACCAAAGGACTATCCGCGAAAGACAGCTTGAACGTGCTAAAAAGTTATTAAGACTTAAAGATCCTGAAAAGATAAAAAAAGGACCCAACGATATACGTCGATTCCTTAAGAACACATCATCTGATACAGCTAATTATGTATTGGATATGGATAAAATCCATGAAGAAGAAAAATACGATGGATTCTATGCCGTCGCAACAAACCTTGACGATTCAGCCAAAGACATCCTAGCAGTAGCTCAAAATAGATACAAAATCGAAGACTGTTTTAGAATCATGAAGACTAATTTCGATGCAAGACCAGTATTCTTGAGAAAGCCAGAAAGAATACGTGCACATTTCTTGATCTGCTACACTGCACTACTTATATACAGGCTTATGGAGTGCAAGTTGGATGACAACTTAACTCATGTAACAACATCAAACCTAATAAAAACATTACGAAATATGAATGTAGTAAATATGGATGACATGTACTACAAATCCATCTATAGTGGAAGTCAGGCATTAGATGCATTAGAAAGATGTTTCGAGCTACAACTAAACAGAAAGTACTATAGACCAAGTGATTTAAACAAAATAGTAAAAAAATTTTCAAAATAGAAATCACATACAACATTTCAAAAAAACGAAAGTGCTAGATTAAACCTTGAATAAAGGCTTTCTAGCACTTTTTACTTTTTCAACTGTCAAACTCGGGATA
>NZ_JAJDMK010000140.1:0-2140 GCF_020593575.1 Holdemanella sp. DFI.5.55 | reverse complement strand
AGTTTAAATTCTGCCGCCCCTTATCAAACCATACGTGCCCTATTAAGGCATACGGCTTACCAATGTGAGTTACATTTTAGAAAAGACTTAAATGTTGTGATTCGACTTATTTAGTGTATGCATACTGAAAGAACCTCTTTTTCCTCTGAGAAGAGGTACTTTTCTTTTTATTGGAATCCATCAATAAAATAAAATCATCAATGTTAATTCCAGGGAAAACTATTTGAGCCTTCATATACGCACCTGTAACTAGACCCATACATTTTATGAAAAACTTGTTATCATATTTGACAGTTAATAATTTACCTTGTGCTTGTCCACCATGTTTCTTTCCGCGGCATGAGAAACTTACTCGTAGTCTTTGACGCACATAACCATCTAATTTGGTTATATCAAGAGCAGGTATGCCATGCATAACTCGCCCGCGTTCGTTAAGTAACAGTCTGATTTCTCGTGCAACTTGAAAAGGAATAAGGAAGTAATTAAACTTACCTCTTATGACTGGGTTTAAAATCTCTGTCCACTTCTCAAAGGAGTATGTACAACTCTTCTTGGTGACAGATTTAATATCACTCTTAAACTTCTTTAACGATTTTACGGATGGTCCAAACGTGTAATAGACATGTCTATTTTTAGACATTTTTAAATGGTTGAACGTAAAACCTAGGAAATCAAAGTCTTTCTCGTGAAAATCAATATCATCACTTTTATCTTCTGCCAATTCAAGGCCTAGACGTTGTAACGTTTCATGAACTATGACTTTGGCTTTTTCCAAATCTTCCTTTGTTTGACACATGACTATCGAATCGTCAGCATACCTCACGAATTCAAGATTTGCTTTTGTTAGTTCCCAGTCAAGTTCATTCAAATAGATGTTCGCCAATAGTGGAGAAATAACTCCACCTTGTTGTGTGCCACTTGCGTTTTCATATCGTATTTCATCTTCCATGTACCCTGCTTTAAGTGTTTTCCAAATCATGTCTAGTACTGTTCCATCTGACACATACTTGTTGATAACTTTCATAAGTTTCTTGTGAGGTATATTGTCGAAGTAACCTTTTATATCAAAATCATAGATATATAGATATCCACTTTCTAATCTAGACACAATTTTCTTGATGGTTAACTTAACATCTCTGTTAGGTCTGAATCCACAGGAATTGTCGTGAAATACGTTTTCTTCAAAGAAGGGCTCAAGTTTAGTGACCAGTGCTTGTTGCACGACCCTGTCTTTAATAGTTGGTATTCCTAAAGGTCTTAACTTTCCATTTTTCTTCGGTATATACTTTCGTCTTACTGGAGAAGGCTTGTACGTCTTTGTTCGAAGTTCATTCAAAATCAACTCTATGTTTTCATCTAAATTTTCCTCAAACACTTTGATACTGACTTTATCAATACCGGCACATCCCTTGTTCTTCTTCACTTTACGAAAAGCTTCTGTAAGAACATCTTTGTGTAGTATTTTTCCATACACACTAAATAATTTGAATTTTAATGGTTCATTCATAATGTCTTTTCTTATCTCCTTTCCACTGTCATGTAATATCTTTTAAGGTTAATACGAATATTCTTAAAATTTGCACTTACACAACTACATCTACTCAAAGCTCACAAGGTGTTACCACTTCGCTCCATTATATTTCTATAACTTCTTCGCTACTATTAGTAACTCTGACTTCTCCGTACACTATCCGTCACTTCGCTACGCTTATAGATGGTAGTCCATTAAATACGGAGACCTCACAGGATCATCTGTGCCTTCCCTTGAACTCATGCTTCCTGCTTTCACATCCAGTATTAACAGATATCGATATAGTCATTGGTATCTATTCATAGGATTTCTGCTTTTTTCCGCAGCATCATCAATACTGAACGCCACATGTGCATTGATAGATTGGTGCCTGAGTTCTCGCTTTAACTCCCTTCACACACTCCCTCACGAGAATGCATTGAGTATGGCTTACTACTTGGCTATATCCTTAGTAGACAAAGTATTTCAACATTGTTGGGACTGTTTTACTTCAATGACTTTTGTATAGTGTTACGAGTATCTTGTACTTTATTGTCTCTAAAATAAAACAGTTGATAATCGGTGATTGATTATCAACTATAAGCACGACTGCCTGTCGTACAGAAAAGC
>NZ_JAJDMK010000014.1:0-44315 GCF_020593575.1 Holdemanella sp. DFI.5.55 | reverse complement strand
AGGTCTGATGATATAGTTGCCAATAGACAAATCACCTAAATCTTCCTTTAGTTGACTAACTCCTAGTGCTTCATCTAACTGTTGAACAGTGCCTTTTTTCGTTCCTTGTCCATCTTCAACGATCAATACATCTTCTTTATTTATGCCTGGTGTCGCAGGCAATTCATTAATTTTAATTCCCATGTTTTACCCTCCAATCTTTTTCTCAAGTTGTTTAATTCTTTCATTTAAATCATCAACTTCTTTTTGTAAAACATAGCCACATCTAGCGGAAAGAGGACTACTAGATGATTGACTATCTAATTTATCTATAACCAATTTTGCAATTAGTTTTTTAAAACTATCCATTTTTCTCTCCTTCTAGATGCCATAATTTTTATGCACTTTAATTGTGCCATTGTCATTGTAATAAGCTTTCTTTACTTTTTTGATTACCCCATTATCGTTATACCAAAGTTTAGCTTGCTTCAATATTCCTGCATCACTAGGCTTTTCTACATATATGTTTTCACCGCTTTTAGTTGTGATTTCATCACCGCTATTATTAAGCAATACATCTTGATACATGATACTATTACATGCCAATTTCACTTGATCTGCTATCGTAGTGAACTGTACACTTGCATAGTCTGATGCAGTTCCATAATTGTCTACAATACGCACTTTAAATGTATATGTAGTTTCAGGCTTCAAGTTATCAAGCGTAATTCTTGTTTCTTGATTCTCATTTGTCCAGTTTACATCGTCAACTGACCATTGATAGTTATATCCTGTAGCTCCATCTTTGATACTGAATCCGCTCCATATAAATGTAGCTCCGAATGGAGTTAGATTCGTATAAGATACAGTACCTTTAGAAGGTTTATCTGGCTTTTTTGTGGTAATACTTTCAGTTACTTCATCAGTAAGTAAAGTGCTTTGTGAACCTTTGTATACAACATAGAAACTTACAGTGTAAGTAGTGTTAGGGATTAAATCTGTCCAACCGCCATTGTTACCTACTTTAGCATCTTCTCCTAGCACCGCTCTGATTGCGTAAAATTCATTAGGGTTTGAAGTTAAACTAGCACTGTAGCTAATTGATTTGTAGTCACTACTTAGACTTGCTTCATCAATTAATGGCAAAGCGATTGTAGCTGATTCGGTTTGTGAACCACTTGCAGAAACATTTCCGAAACTAGTACTAAAATATATATTTCTAGAATCTACTCTGTTATTTGTTGCAAATGTATATTCTAGCGTTCCACTAGCTAATTTCCACGTTCCTGCTCCACTTACATTTATATTTACGCTATGACTATTACTTCCAAAATTTAGAACTGCTCCATTGTACTGCGTTGAGTTTGCAGAATAAGCTTGTTGCAAATAGATTTCATATGAAACTCTATGCTTAATATTCGGATAAGTTCCTACTATTCTATTGATACAATCTACACGAAAGCTAATTCCAAGTACACCCGTGTTGTAAGTAGCCATAAACTATTCCTCCAATTGAAAATAAAAATAGCCACTTGGACAGTTTGATACTGTAGGTGCTTCTTTTCCTACTACATATTTAATTTCTTGTCTATTTTCAAGCTTAGCTACACGCTTTTCAAGTTCTTGAATCATCAATAAAAGCTTTCCGCCTTCATCTTCTCCAAGTTTATCCTGAATGAATTTCATAAAATCTAAGAACTGTGCATTCATACCATCTGTAGGAAGTTTTAGCAATCCATCAATAGTCAAGCCACATAAATTCTCATCTAAACGTGTATCAATAATATCTCTTGCTTGAATACTTTCTGCGTTAGCAGGTACTTGGATAATAGCAAGAATAACCTCATAATTTGACGCATCTCTAGTAGCATATGTAGGCTTAGTTCCATTACCTTTTACATACTTCAATTCACATGTGTTTGTACCTTTACTGTATCGAACAGAAATATAGTCATATCTCAATGTGGTTGATGCAGTATCAACTACGAATTCCACTTCCTCAGTATTTCCGTATGTGATTCCTCCTACTCCATCTTTTGCAGTCAAAAGAAATGCATAGCCAGGTGTAACACCAACACGCATTCCCCCGTTTGCTTTTACTCTTAGATCGTCTGCTGTTACGTTGAAAATTCCGCTCGTTCTTCCTACATGGAATAGCCTGACATCTTCTGCATAGTAATCTGTATCGTCTAAAGGATATGCTTTTTGTGTCATTACATTACCTCCCAACTTTCTATATTCGTAACTATAGATACATTCGTATCTTGGTTTGTTTCTTCCACAAAATTTAATTCTGTGACTCTAGCAAGTGCTAGAATCTTGTATTGTGTACTTTTAACGACTACGATATCTCCTAAATCATAATCTTTGCCTAATTCACTGATTTGTGAATAAGGGTCTAATTCAAATTCAAATTTATATGCGTTTTTATTAGCTTCTGTAAGCTTTTCTAAGCCACGAATTCTTAGTAGCTCCTTATACTCCGCTTCTGTATATTCCTTCTCTGTATTGCCTTCTTTATACTTTCTCTGTAAATCTCTAGCATCTACATACATTTCTAGTATCTGTTCATCTGTACTGCTTCTGTTGTCTAGGATAAACTTTGTTCTTTGCTCTCCTGTATCATCGCCGAAAACATATGCGTAGTTCTTGTATTCAGATAAATCGACTTCATAGGTTTGTGATTTGATATTTCCTAAATCATCACTAAATATAGCATTCTTTTTTAGCTCGCCTTTATAGATTTCAAGATAGTTCAATGTACCATTATGAACTGTTTCTCTCCATCCTAGTCCGCCTGTTTGGCAATATTTAGAGAACATTTCTGCCAGTGTTCCATATGATGTTTCACTTCCATACTTGATAACAGAATCAATCCCTTTAGCATCTGCTACATTAATATCCAATCCTCTTTTATTGCTTGTAACTGCATTTAGTAAAGATGATTCGATATTTCTTATTGTTACTGTTCCATCATTGATACGTGCATCTAGATTATCTAGTCTTCCTCTTACCTCTAGACTTTCTGCATCATATCTAACACATGTAATAAAGCCTATTTCATTTCTATCTGTACATATGATTCTGTTTCCTTCTACAAGATATGTATCATTCTCTGATGTTCTTCTAGCGTGAATTTCAAACGAACCACTTTCCCAGTATTTTGGCATCCACTGAATGCTAGTACAGTTCTGTAATAAGGCTTGTTTCTTGCCTTGTCTGTCATAAATGAAATACTGCATACTACACTCCTGCCACTGTGTCATCAAACGTTAATCTGACATCTAGCATGTTCTCACTTGCAGATGAACTATAGCGAATAACATTGTTTCCAGGCTTTAACTGAAAGAATGTAGAATTATAATCCATATAACTGAATACATTCGTAATATCACCCTGATGGATTAAATGGCAATATCTCTCATTTTCATATGTACTGATCTCAAGGATATCTCCAATCGCCATTGTAAGTTTTGGGAAACTTATATTCTCCTGAGTATCTACATTTGCAATTCTAGGGGCCTTGATTCCATCAACACCTGCAGTCATTCTGCAAATAAACCCTGTGCTTAGTGCTCCTTTGTTGTAAATAGTCTTTAAAGGCTGATAACTTCTTGAGCTCAACTTGAAAGGAGTTTTGCTTGAATAGCTTCTCTTGAATCTGTGCAATGGTGTAAGTGTATTAAAATCTGTAACATTTGAATCTGAACTTCTTGCATAAGGATAAGGTAGTCTTAGTGATATTTGGAAGTTCTGCCATACTACTCCGTTTGAAATAACAGGAGTTGTTTTTGGATGTACTTTCCAATACACATCTATATTTTCGTTTGTATTTATATAACGTAATGTAGCGGATACCCCAGGAAGGATAACCGCCAACATTCTTTTTCTGATATTTGGGGCATACTGAAAGCGACCATTTAAAGTCATATCTTTTGCTTGAATAGATACTCCTGTAACGCTTGCACCAATCTGATTTGATACTGTAGCTTCAGACAAGCTAATCGTATTTGATGAAAGGCCGTCAATGTTAGTGATGCGGATTCCGCTTTCTTTTGAAAACTCTATTGAATCGCCTATCTCGTTCGTATAAATGACTTTTACTGCCATGCTAACCTCCTCATCATATTCTTAGTCTCATTTGCAATTTCGCTAGGTCTTAGCTCCTTCGCTGAATTTATAGTCTGATCTACTTGATAGACGACTGTATTGCCTAAGCCGCTTCCTAGGCCTCCAGGATTGCCTTCTAAAGCCAATCTTGAAGTTAGGCTGTCCATGTTAGCTGCTTCTAGTAAATCGCTAGACATGCGTCCCATAAAGGCCTTAGCCTTTGGCATAGCTCTTTCTACGCCTAGCGTGATTCCGGCTGGAATCCATTTACCGATACGATCTGCGAATAGTCTTGAAGGCGACCCGATTCCTAAGGCACCTTTTACGCCGTCAATAAGGCCCTTGGCCATGTTTCCAAGCCATCCAGTCAATCCGCTCCACGCGTTGCTGATTCCGCTCCTGATTCCGTTTACGATATCAGAGCCAATTGAAATCATTTGTCCTGGTATTTCTCTTACCTTGTTTACGATTCCATTAAAGAATTGCCTTCCTGCTTGAATTGCTTGCTGTACAAACTGACTTGCAAAACTTGCGGCATTGCTGATCGTATTTGATAGCCATGTCCATACTTTACCGGGTAATTGTGAAATAAAGTTGATTGCATTTGATACAAAATCACGCCCTGCCTGAATCGCTTTCTGGATCATCTGGCTTACCCATTCAGCTGTTTTGTTGATTGTGTTTAGTAGCCAAGTCCAGATCTGGCCTGGTAGCTGCTTAAACCAATCCACTACTTTCGATATAAACTGCGGAATGTCTTGCGTTGCGAATTGTACAAGTCTTAGACCCCACTCTACGAACTTTCCTAGAATGTATCCTACGGCGTATCCGATCCAGTAAGGTATCGTTGTTCCGAAGAACGTTTGAATGTTCGTCACAAGCGTTTGTACGCCGTTTGGAATGGTAACCGTAAAGAATTGAACTACTTGTGTAGCCAGGTTCTGTGCTGCGTCCACGAAACTTTGGCACGCCTGTGGTATTGTTACCGTAAAGAAATTTACGATCCCATCTATGACTTGGCCTGTAGTTTCCTTTATGCCATCCCATAGATTGATCCAGAATTCTCTGAAGCTGTCGCTTGTATTCCAAAGATATACGAACGCCGCTACTAGTGCTCCGATAGCTACAACCACCAATGTGATAGGTCCACCGATTACTCCAAGAGCTGCGCTTAATCCAGAAAGTCCTCCGCCGGCTAGTGTAAAGGCTTCGGCCATACTTGCAATCACGCCTGTTCCTGATGATGCGGCGTAGGCTAGGCCATCAATCAATCCAGAGCCTTGTGATACTAAATGTCCGAATGTCTTGATCTTCTTTCCTGCATCACCGATTGTTTTCGCGATATTACTTACAGCCTTGATTCCTTTCCATGTGGCAAAGGCTCCGGCTACGGCTGCAATTAAAGGCATTAATTCTTGAATCTTGTCTGCTACAGTTTGCACTTTGTCTATAATATCTGGAAGCTTTTCTATAAAGGCTGCTGCAAATTCTACAACTTTCTCTACGATCTGAGGCAGAATTTCTTTGATCCTGTCTAGTGCGTCTTTGATAAAGTTCAGCGAGTCTCCTGGGTCTAGCTTTTCTTTGACCGTGTCTTTTACTTTGTTCCAGGCTTCTTGAATCTTTTCTGCTGCGGCTTTGATTGCTTCCGCTGTTGGCGCGAAGAAATCCTTAATTGCATTCAGTGCTTTCGGTAGTTCTGCGGCAATCCAATTCAGGACGTTTCTGATTACTGATCCAAAGCCAGCAATCATTCCTTGAATATTGGGTAGGCCACTATCTGTTAAAAAATTGTTTAAAGCCTCGATAATGTTAGCTATACCGATTGCGATACGAGCTGACATATTTGAAAAGCTAGTTGCAAAGCTTCCGGCCATTTCCTTGGCTTTTCCCGCTACAGCTGGGAATGTCTCGGTTCCGTTTTCTAGTGCATCCATCAGTACGTCATTGAATTCCTGCGCACTGATTTCGCCTTTAGAGAATGCGTCCGAAACTTCTCCCATGCTCTTCCCTGTCTTTTCTGCGAAAATCTTTAAGACTGGAATTCCTGCGTCTGTTAAACGTTGCCATTGATCGGCTGAAATCTTACCAGACGCGTTCATCTTTGCGATTGCATCTACTGTATTGGCCAGGGTTTCATTGGTTCCGTCTCCATAGAAGGAAACGGCATCCATCATGTCCTTTACCATTCGGGTAGATTTGTCTAAGCCTAATCCTGATGTGGCTAGCTTTTGAGTCGAACTCGAGGCGGTGTCTAATCCGTATGCCGTATCGGATACCGCGTCACTTAGTTCATTTACAACCTTCGCAGCTTTTTTGCTGCTTCCTGCTAAAACTCCTATAACTTGCTTAGCTTTTTGCATGGCATCTAATCGGGCGGTTGCTTTTCCGATTGATCCAGATATTAAGTCCCAACCTTTGCTGGCGGCTTTGAATACTGTTGCGCCTACGAAGGTTGACTTCACTTTGTCTGCGAAGGTTTCCGCACTTTTATGCGCTCCGCTAAGGCCGCTTTTGTATTCGCTATCGTCAAGTCCTAGTTTGACTTTAATTGTTCCATCAGCTCCTGATGCCATTTTTCAACCTCCTAGGTTTCTAATCTGGCCAGAAGTTCTGCTTCTATTTCTTGCGGTGTTCTTTCCTTTTCTGGTCCTTTGTCCTCAGGCAGGCGGTAATACTTTTCTAGGCGCTGCGCGCGACTCTTCTCTTCTCCTTTAAGATTTGAAGTATCCCTGGTTCTGTAACCAATAACTCGTATGATCATAGTATCGTCGCTTAGGGCGTTAAAAAGCGCCTTAAATTCAAACCAATGAAGTTTAGCGTCTAAAAGATTTATATTGTATTGCTGCCTAAACGCTGCATATATAAGGTCCATATCGTATTCGAATCGATAGCCTTGTCGTCCGTTTGTCTTGGCATGAGATTCTTTAGGCTCTTTGTCGCAAAAATAAAAGCCCATTATTGCATTCCATAGATCTTTCTGATCACCTTTAAAAGTGAACGGATTGATTCCTATTAGATCACAAATAACGGGCAGCTTCAGTTCCTCTGGTATTGCGTTATCTTGTATAACGCTGTCAACTCGGACCCAGGTTCTAAAGTCTGCAAAGATAGGGAGAATCGTTCCGTTAGCGTCTATGCTTTCCGGAAGATCTTCTCTTTCCAGCCACAGCATTTCTTCCTCCATATCGTTTGTCTGCGTATTCTAATGTCCTGTTAAATTTGTCCATAGATTCGCAAAGCTTGTCGATTTTGTCCAGATTCTTCTTTTCTTCTTCCGCAACTTTTGCCTGTTGATCTTTTAAAAATTCATCCTGGAAGATGCTGTGCAATGTGAAGCAAAGTTCAAACTGTGCCGAGCTTCCTTCGTATCCTTTGAATAAGGTCTCAAAGGCTCCATCTCCTAGAATCCTATCAATTAAAGCAGGGCAGTCCTCTAGTGATTCTTTTCCGAATTTGCTAAGTGCATTCTGTTCTGTTGCCCAATTTTCTAGGGCTTCGATCTTAGAAGTGTCCTTTACATCGACTCTGAATCTGTGTCCGTCGATTTCGATATCTTTAAATAATTGCTTTTGTAACTTTAGTTCCATGATGTCCTCCTTATGTTGTTAAGTGCTTTATTTTATAGCGTTGTCCGGGGTAAATGTTTTCGCCTTAATGTTAAACGTTCCCGGTACCTGATCGCCTTGTTGTGCGAATGTTCCAGAGCACATTAGTTTGCCTCCGGCCTCTCCGCTTCCTGGGTTATCTGGTTGCACTTCGTAGATTCTTTGATAAGCTACAAAGTCCCCAGATTTGGCTGTTTTCTCGTTCCATGTTTCCACTTCGATTTCTTCAAAAGTAGAACCGACTCTTTGTTCTTTACCTTGCAAGTATACCCAGTAGTTAAATGCATCCCCTGGATATGCTCGGCCCTCGTAGGATACAGTAGGCGCATAGCCTGTAACCTGGCTTTGGCTTCCCGCTTCTCCGATATATTGCACCCCATCATCTGTTGTAGCGTTCAAGGCTTGCTCCCAGTTTGTCAATCCCTTGTTAGCTAGAACGTAGCTTTCAGAGCCTGTGAATTTGACGTAATGTAGGTTATCTTCGACCTTTAGTTCTCTGTTAGGTAGTTCAGTTGTCATTATTCAAACCTTCCCTTCTTTTCGTAGGTTAATGTCATAGAGCAGTAGAAAGTTGAAAGCGCGGCCTCTTCTCCCGTGTAGTCTGAAGGTAGCGTTGTGAGTGCGACCTCTTGCGGTGTTGCTTCGTCTAGCACGAGATTTGGAAAACCTTGCGCCTCTTCTTCCGCGAGTGCCTGTACTAGTGCATACAGGATTCTGGATAGGTCCAGGCGTGCTTTCGTGTCCTTTCTGCTTGCTTGAATATAAATTTCAAATGGGTAAGTAGCCCTGTAGCCACCACCCAGATAGTGTTCTATTTCTTCCGTGTAGCCACTACTTTTGAAAAGTAAAGCGGTGTGCTTAGAGTCATTGAAGTACTCCAGGCACCACGGTATGTTGTTGATATTGATTGAAGAAAAGAAATTGTACAATCCGTCTTCAATCTGTTTTACGTCTTCCAGCTTTATGATCTTCTTTTCACTCATCTGAATTCCTCCTTAAAAAACTTTTTAGCGCCTTCCATCCAGGCGTTCTTTCGTGCCTTCAAAGTTTTAGGCCACCACTCCGAGCCTCCTTGTCTATAGCTCAAATTTCGAGTTGTATAGACTTTTGTTTCTCCGTGTTTAGCCCATGGACTGTGGCTATGGGTTCCGATCATAACTCTTCCTGTATGTTGGAAGTGTGCGTATGGCGTGTCCCATATGATCCAATCGTTATCCTGTGCCGCCCATCTTAAAGCTGATGTTCTCAGCGTTCCTTTTCCGATAGGCACGTTTTTGTTCGTGTCTTGAACGATAAGCTGCTTCAGCTTCAATCTAGACCGTCGGAGCGCTTTCGTTCCTCTGGCCTGTAGCTGTGCCACCGGAATATCGACTATAACTTTTAGATGATACTCACTCACATGTTACCTCTATGAATTCCGGCGTATTTCTCAAGGGATTTAGAATATTCACATTTGTGATCTCGTAAATGTCGCCGTGTACTTCGATACGGTCCCCGGTTCTGATTGTGAACTGTTTGTCTGGCGTCTTAAATTCTGAAGGGGGAACTAGAATTTTGTCCGCCTTATAATCGTTCACGTCTATCGTTATGAGGATCGTATCGGAATTACTGGCACCCGTCTGTCCATAAGTCCGGGCTTTTGTTTTGGAAACCTTTACGTGTTGGACCGTTACTGTTGACGTAGTTTCTTCCAGGTTTTCTTCTCCTAGAATGTTCATGACTTTTATTGTGTGCGGCCTAAGCCATCTCGGGCTTTTCACCATACCGCTTGGCAGGCTAGTCCTGCTTTGAGTAATTGGTAGTTGAGCTCTGATACTGCTAGGCTTGATAAGGGTATGTCATGGAACCTTATCGTTTTTGCATTATCTACGGAATACGAGAAGCCGCTTGTGGTTGCGCCTGTGAAGTTCATATCGCTAGAACCTACGAAGCAATCCATGCCGCCATGTGCTTCTATGAAGTCAATCTGGTATAGGACTGCTTTTTTTAGGTCCATGTTGTAATCTTCCAAAGCCTGAACTTTCCAGTACGGAATATTCTCTCGAATGTAGGATTCTAGAAGGCTTTCGGTTCTTGGTTCTATTTGTGAGTACTCCACTTCATCCAGTAGCGTTCCACCTAAGGTTGTGTATTCCTCAAAGCTTAGGATCATGTTTTATCTCCTTGTCATGCAGTTGGAGCTACTTGTACATTACGGAATACACCGGCTTTAGTTGTATCTTTTGAAACGATAGAAGCAATCATTTCTACTTCTCCTTTTTTAACGGCTCCAGGTTCGCTTAAGTTTGGCATATATTGACGAATGATTTTCTGCCCTTGCGGACTTACTGCGTGCACGGCATCCAATCCGAATTTTGCAGCGTAAATGCTTGTTGTTCCTGTTGTTTCGTCGATAGGTACGCACATCAATGATTTAGTTCCATTGTAGTATTCTCCCATGTCAACGATTGCGATTCCGTCGTAGTTGTCTACGCCTTGGCCGAAGCTGTCCTCTGATCTTGTGTAGTATCCTTGCATTTTAGCGATTGTTTTTAAAACAGTAGCTGTCTTGCGGTTTACTAATAAAGCGTCTGGTTTTACAGAGAATTCTGATAGCCAAGAATCCAATGCAAAAGTGAAGGCATCTGCGTTTTCTTTGATCTTTGCTGCTGTCGACAAATCAAAGGCTGCATCTGCGTTTTTCTCTTCTGTATTTGTTCCCTTTACTAATACATCCAAACCGTCAAAGCCTGAGTTATCTGTTGCAGCAGTTCCTTTGACTGTTGACTTTCCATTAATGAAGTCATAGTGGAATTTGTTCTTTACTGCAATGATTTTCTGAGCTAATTGGAATGCAATTTCTGAGCTTGCTGCTGTGTCTTCTAATACACGGTCTACTTCGTAAGCCCCACCAAAGATTTTTAAGTTTGTAGTTTTCTGAGTCTTTACAGCTTCTCCTGCTGTGTATTCGCTATTCAATTTACGACCTTCAGCCACTGATGGTGTTTTTAATTGCAAATAGCCATAAGTTAATGTCGAGCCACCTGTTCCTGGTGATACCGCATTATCGAAAGTTAAACGATCCAAAATAAAAGAGTCCCTACGGAACTCATCAATGACCTGCTGGTCTACGTGATCGGCTAAACCGACTTTTGATTGCTCTAATGTAATTGGCATCTTTTAGTTCCTCCTATTTTTTGTAGTATTCTGAAATTGCGCCGGCTAGAGTTGTTGGTGCCTCTGGTTTCGGACTTCCTTCGTGATTTCCATCAAGCACGACGTCGTTCCCATTTTTTGGCTCGTTTGGCTCTGCCGCCTTAAATAAGAAGCTGTCTTCTTTCTTGATAGCTTCGATTTGTTCGTCAAGTCCTGTTAATTTTCCATCTTTATCAAACTTGATCTTGTCTTTATCTAGTAATCCCATCAATGCCTTTTCAGATAAGGTTCCAGATTTCGCGATAGCTAAACGAATTGCGCTGTCACGTTTTGTTTCTTCCAAGTCATGATCGTATTTTGTTTTCCAGTCGTTGACGTCTTTTTGTAGTTGTTTTACGTCTACTCCGTCAAAATCCTTGACGCTTTGTGTAAGCTCTTGAATGCGCGTTTCTTTGGCTTGCATGTCACTCTCGTATTTTGCTTTCGAGACGTATTCTCCTGAGGCTAGGTTTGCTAATTTTACGGTTTTATTTCCTTCTAGCTTAGCTGCAACCTGTGCATACAATTCCTCACCTAAGATTTCTTTTAAAAACTCCATTTTTGTCCTCCTGCGTTTTTTATATCTGGTTCACTCCAGTATCGAGTCCGGCCTTTTATATCCCGTGCCGAGGGGTATTCAAGCCTTTTATATGCCGTGCTTAGGGCATAATAAAAACCGCGCCATTCCTAGCACGGTTCTTGTCCTTATTTAGTTGTGTTCTATAATACTTCCGCAATTCCTTTTGCAAGTTTTGCGGCTTTCTGCATCAAGCTGTTTTCTTCTAGGTATTCTAGTCCCTTCAGGGTTATTCGGATACCCTCTAGCCCCTCAATGCTTGGTGTTGGGTCTCCTATGTATTGGATCACCTGGAAGCCCTCAACGTATCCATTTTTCAGTAGCATGCCTAGAAGTGCTTTTCTCTTTGGTTCTGTGATGCCTAGGTTATCCACTGAAAGTCTTCGGATGTCTACGACCTCATAGTCCATTGATTTCTGCAGAATTGATAGAATTTTGTATATCGTTCTGAAGTCTTCCGACATGTTTTGCCTCCGTTATTTAATGGCACCCGTATCAAATAGAAAATTCAATTCGTCGATTGATAAAACATGAAAAGGATTGACTCTGGTGTCGTCTACAGTCCAGTCGTCTTCTATCTCTACTGGTGCTTTTTCTCTAGGGTCAAACCCGAGCTTTTTAATAATGCTTTCAAGTGTGATCATTTGCTATTACCTCCAATTTAATTCCTGCGTTCTCTAGCCTTTTGAGAATCCTTTCTAGATTCTTTTTATCTAGAATGACCTCTCCGTTTTCATTATAGATACTTTTTTCTAAAGTATCAAGGTTGGAGTCTATCTGGTGATAGTCTAACTTTTTATCTGGGTCAACTGTGTATTTGTATATAATCCCGCTGTGTCCTACAACAATTCCGTATTTGTATCTTTTAGCATTGTTCAGGTCACTTAAACTCGGCGCTCCGCTTTCTGGGTGGTTGTGTAGCGCTATGACCTGGCCTATATTGTTTAGCACCATTTCTTTCATCTTTGTTGTAGGGTAAGTCTTTTTCTTTAGCTGTGAACTCGTGTTTCTTAGCACTTGCCCTGTTTTAGGATTGATAAATGCCAGATCTTCTCCCAGTGTTCCTTGTCTGTGGTTCAGCGCCCTCACTGCTTCTCGTGCGACCTTTGTGATCGTCCTTTTATCTTCTTTCAAAAATCCAAAGCTTTTTCTATACTCGTTTGAGTTTATATAGCTTCTGTCAATTGTTGTTTTTCTGTTTATTGACCTTCGGCTTTCCTCGTTATGCGTCTCTTTATAGTCCAGCTGTTTCCTCGGTATTCTTACAGGCTTGTAAGGTCTGCCTTTTGTGCCTCCGATTTTCTCGGCTGAGTAGTCTCTCTTTAATCGGCCCTTAGAAGCGTCCACAAGCTCCTTCAGTCTCATCTTGTTGTATTTATACCAGTAATCTTCTTTCGTCGTATCTAGCCCTGCTGCGGCCTTCACACGTCGTTCTCTGTCCCACTTTCTCATGTTTCTTTCGTAGGACCTTTGCTTTTGCTCCATCTGGTATATTCTTTCATTTTCTCTTGGATTTACAGGCTTGTTGTAATCCTCGCTTATTCCTGGAAAGTATGCAGTGAAGGAATGTCTGCAGTTCCATCCGCCAAGTCCTGCGCCTGTTCCGTATCCTGTGGCCTCATAAAAGTTCTCGTAATTTCCTTCCGGATGATTTACCCAGAACACTCTGCCTTGCCAGGCTGCGTGGCTTGGTCTGGCTCCCATGTGGGCACTCGTTTGTACTAGATTTATATCTAGCTCATCAATGACCGATTTCTCGCAAGCCAGGGCGTTCTGGTTTACTGCGGTTCGTACTGCCAATCGAACGGCCGCCTCGATTGATCGTTGAGCACCGCTTGGGTAGGATACTTTTGTTAGGCCTTCTCTGCATAGCTTGTCTATCGTGTTTGCGGTTGCTTGATCCAAAGAATAGGCTCCGCTTGAAACCTGAAGATAAGCCATGTCGTAGTATCTCATAAAAGTGTCGCTAGCCAGTTGAGCTGTGGTCCTTGTAAGGTTCTGGATATCTCCCCACAGTGCTGATGTTCCTTTTTTGATCTGATCCGAAAATTCTAAGCCACTTGTGTCGTATCCTCCAGCCTCTAGTCTGTCGAAGGTATCACGGATACTTTTATAAGCGCTCTGTTGCATGATCCGGTCGACTTCTTCTTCAGAAGTGTGAAGTATTTCAGCTAGTCTTTTGTTAATCCAGTCTTGCTGCAAACCAAGTTGTTTTAGCTTGTTGTTCAAATACTCCGCTGTGCTTGTCATAGCGTCCTGATTCATCTTGATCCGCTCCGCTATGTCCACCAGTATTTCTGTGGCCAGTTCCTGATACAGTTTTTCTAGGTCGTCACCTACGTTCTGCAGGTAGTTCGGTTCTAGCATTAGGCTTCACCCTCTGGCCCCTCTTCGATTTGTGTTCCATCTTGTGGGAAGAACATACTTTGAATTCTGTCTGCAGGGTTTTCTGTTTCTCCGGTCATCTCTCTGGCTGTTTCTTCGTCCTCTCCGTAGTATCGGACGCGATATTCCCATTTTTGTAGGATGCCAGCCGAGATTTCCTGAAGCATTCTTAGACGCTCCGCTTCCTCATCTGAAAACATGGTGTCGTCAAATTGAATTGTGATGCGAACGTCTGGATCAAGCCCGGATATGTGGCACTTCTCTTTGCCTAGGATGATAATCGATCTCGTTAGCTCTGTAAGGGCGTCCTGGATTGCGATACGCTGCTTCCAGACGCTTTCTGTTAGCTCTTTATTGCTAACTCGAACCTGAGTTGCTGTGGTCATGTTCTGGATGCTGAACTGGTACCTATTTTGCCCAAGCCCGCATTTACTTGATAGAAGATTTAGATTGAATTGAACGTTCTCTTTGTTCTCGTCAACTCGAAGGCTGGGATTGTATTCCTCAAAAAGTCGAGGCTTGTCTGGGCTTACTTGTGTTCCCGTACTTACGTATAGAGATTTTTCCAAAGTTGCACCGACGTCTGGTTCTTGCCTTACTGGTACTCGTTCACCTTTATCGTTTAGCGCGTAGGCTGTTGGCTTCATGCTAAATAATGCCTGATCCATGAAAACCTTTTTCTTTCCTAGCAAAGTATCCATGAATAGATTGTCGTATGCCAAGTCGCAGCTTTCTAGCATGTCGATTGCGTTTGCGTAGATTGACATCCCCAGAGGCACGTCTGCAATGTTGTTTTCAATATTGGGCTTTAGGATCACAAAAGGCTTACAAGGTAGCTTGTAACTGATTGCTTCGCCGTGTGGTGCTGATACTCTTTCATAGCCTACAGCGTCTCCTGCCACATTGTTGATCTTGAAGTAGTGGTTGTAGATTTGATAGCCTTCTTGCTCTTGCTTGAAGACCTGGATGTACATAAAGCTTTCCCCGTTTTGCGTATACTCACTAGCCAGTGCAATTTCGGTTATGTCTTCCTCGTCGTATGTCAACGGCACTATTTTCTGTGCATCCTTGATAGCTTTGATTTGTACGCTCTGGGCACTTAGCTGTCCTTTGTTTACTGTTGGCTTTACAAGCTGCAGATAGAAGCACACGGTCCCTTGTGCGAATTCTCTCTCGACCGCTTTGTTTCCTAGCTTCCAGAACTTGCTGTTTCCTAAAACTCCACCGTTCTGGTCCTCTTTGTCTCCGGTCAAGAATTCTTGTGTGGCGTCAGTTCCATGTTCATTGCACTCTACCAGGATTCTGGTTTTATCATTCAAAAGTAAATCGGCCCAGTCTTCGCAAATTTTCTTAGCCATTCGCATTTGCTTACGTTTTACTTGTCTGCTGTTTCCGTTTTCGTTCTTGATCTCGTATTTATGAAAATCTTGAACGTAGCCTTTCCACCAATCGTTCCAGAATTGAATCTTGTTGTAGTAGTCTTGGACTTCCTGGCTCACAGGATATCCTAAGTCCTTTAGTATTGTGAATAAAATTTTCATTTAAGTACTCCTTCCTGTGATCAGGTCCATAAATGTTGACCAACTGTAAAAATGGGCGTCGAATGTATCGACGTCGGTTGTGAAATCATCCAGAATCTTGTCTTCCTTCGATTTTGTATCGTATAGGGCTGTGCTCAAACTTTCGACTACCATAGGTACTGCCTGGAACTTCATCTTGTGTCGGTTCAGCAGCATGTTGTAGGTCAGAATCCTTGTCTTTCCGTCTATCTTGCGGCAATCCACCACATTGGTTGGAAAGCCTGCCCTTTGTACGGCTACTCGTATACTGTTCAAAATGACTTGTTCTGCGTTGTCGACAAAAACGCTTGATACCACGAAGCCTTGAATCCATAAAGCTCTGATCAGGTCGACTGTCTCTGTGCAAAGTCTTTCAGCATCTATAGTTCCTTTAGCATGTACGACTTTACGTTCTGCAAAGGTTACAATCTCAGAAAGGTCTGCCGTGATTCCCGTTACGATCAGGCTACTATGGGATCGTGTTCCACCTATGTCCAGGCCTATGTTGATCATATTAAAAAGTGGGAGTTCTCCTTTGACTTCCCACTCGTCTGGATTGTCTGCAAACTGTGGGAAGAGTAGCCCTTCCGCGTTGCACCATTCTCCTAGTATGTATCTGTTGTATAGGACTGTCCCTCGATATTCGAGTTTCAAGTTTTCCACGAATTCCTGCGGCAGAAACGGGTTGTCCTCAATCGTATATTTCTGTCGGAAGATGTCGGCTCCTGATTCTAGAAACTTTAAAAACCAATGGTTCTTGTTGTCCGGGTTGCATGTTCCGTCAAAACAGCTATACGGTTTATCTAGACGCGACTTTAGCATGTCAAATACTTTCTTATTCCAGGTTACGACTTCATCCCCGTAGCAATACGCTACTGAGGCCCCTTGTATCTTTGTAACCTGGCTTTCTTTGTCTGCGCCTATTGCGTAGCAGTTACGGCCGAATAGTCGCACCGTGTTGTCTGGTCTTACTCTTCCAACTAGTTCAGGGCCATACAATTCTCGCATGGGTTCTAGAACGTTTCTTTCAAGTGTCGACTTGGTGTTTCCTATGAGGAACACGTGGCCTGGAAGGCCTTCTATAGCTCGAATCCGTTTCGGTATGATGTAATAGTCCAGCCACGTCTTTCCGCTACGTGTAGCCCCTTCTTTTATGTTCCAGCGGCTTGGCTTATGATTCCAGAACTCTTTCTGTTTCTCAGTTAGTTCCACTATCGTCTCCGGCTACTGCGTCCATAGCTTTCAGTAAAAGATCCAGTTTTGTAATCTCTTTAGAAGGGTCGCCTTGTCTCTTGATCTGTTCGGCTTGCGCGTTCATCAGCTTCGTTCGGGCTCTGTCTAGGCTTGTGACTGGTTGCTGTCCTGTAAGGTCTCGAATGAACTCTGCAGCTCTTACGTCTCCGCGTGTAGCTTTGTTGAACATGGTTGCGGCTAGAAGCATTTGATTGCTGAGCTCTTCGTCTTCTAATCCCATGTCAATCAGCTTTTCTTTGTTTCTTTCGCTTGGTTCTAGCTCTAAAATTGCAGCTAGGCATTGTTTTAACTTCTTTTTCTTTTTCTGGACTTTCTGGCTTGCGGCTCCGCCCTTGCGTCCCATCTCTGCAGCATTCTCTTTCGTGAAAGGCTTCAGGTTTTGCATTGGGTCTTTGCGCTGTCTGGCCGCTTCGCTTTTTGTACGTCCAGCTAATCCCTTAGCAGGCATCTGATATCAGCTCCGCCTGTTCTCCGGTGTAATCTTCCCAGCGCTTGATAATTACATCGGCATAGTGTGGATCATACTCCATCATGAAGCACCTCCGTCCTAGCTGTTCGCAAGCCATAAGCGTGGAGCCTGAACCTCCGAATAGGTCCAGCACGTTTTCTTCCGTTCGGCTGCTGTTCTTGATCTGCCTTGCAATCAGCGGGATTGGTTTCATGGTTGGATGCAGATCGGATTTCGTGGGTTTTTTCTCGTCCAGAATTGTTGTGTCCTTGCACCCCCCCAGGATTGATTTTAGAAGGTCTTTAAGCTCGTCCTTCTTCATGCTGTCAATGTCCAGGTCCTCTGTGTCTTCGAGTACAGTTACAAGGTTTCTAGTATTGACGAAGTAATGGGCTGCGCCATCTTTCCATCCGTAAAGGCATGGCTCGTGTTTCCACTGGTAGTCCTGGCGACCCAGTGCGAATGTGTTCTTGTTCCAGATCAAGGTTTGTCGGATGTTTAGGCCTGCGCGTTCTGCTGCTTCCAGAAAGTTCTTGCTTTGTGTAGATGCGTACCAAATGTAGAAGGCTCCGCCAGCCTTGAGCTGTTCTGTCATGTTCTCGAAGGCAACTTTTAAAAACTCGATAAAGCCCTCGTCGTCTTCCCATGAGTCGTTATCAATGACCAGCCCGTCTGTTCTTCGGTGTAGCTGTTTCGCTTCGCTTGGTCTCATATGCTGTCCTAAGGCTACGTTATACGGTGGATCGGTTACGACCATATCCATAGTAGCGTCGCTGCAAAGCTTTTCTACATCCTGGCGTTTGGTACTGTCTCCGACCATCAATCTGTGCCTTCCTAGCATCCAGCATTGTCCTCTTTTGGTTGTTGGTTCTTCCGGAATCTCTGGCTCGAAGTTGTCGTCCTCTGCGATTTGTTCGTCGAATGTTTCCGTTTCAAATCCGAAAGGCTCCATATCGAAGTCCATGTTGTCTAGCTCTTCCAGTTCAAACTGTAAAGCGTCAAGGTCCCATTGTGCTGCTTCCGCGACTTTGTTGTCTGCCAATCGGTAGGCTTTCACCTGTGCTGGTGTTAGATCGTCAGCCTGGATGCACGGCACTGTCTCAAGGCCTAGCTTTTGTGCTGCCTTCCATCTCGTGTGTCCTGCAATGATGATCAGATCTTTATCCACCACAATCGGTTGCTTGAATCCGAACTCGTCTATAGATGCTGCGACTAAATCGACGGCATCTTCGTTGAGTCGTGGGTTGTTCTCGTAAGGCTTCAGGTCGCATGTTCTTATGTCTGTAATGTTCATGTGTGTTCACCTCTGTGTATTAAAAAAGAAGCGTTAGCAGCTCATGGTTTTCTCCAATGAGAGGTCTATCCTGTTTAGCTTCTAAAGCTTCTTTGTTGTCTATGATTACCCGGAGCGCTGAAAAGAAAAATAAGATTAATGTCCATGATTTGTCGTAGCTGACGTTTGACGTTGTCTGGAAAGCACTCGTTTTTATAAAGGAGGACGCTCCGGATAAAAGAAAAGAGGGCCCTTTTCTACCGGTCCTCTTTTACAAGTACTAATATACCACCCGAAAGCGGTTTACAGTGTAAACTCTTCAGTCTTTTGTCAGATTTTTTACCTCTGCCATTAGGTGCTTATACATTCCTTGTCTTGTGTATCCGTATTTCTCAGCTACATCCACGGCCTTGATTCTATGAATGTACAGATCCCATAGAATGTTCTGATCTTGCAAATCGAGTAGCTCCGTCCATCTTAGGTCCATCAGTCTTTTCTGGAAGTGATGCAGTTCTTGTTCTTTGGCTGATATCTCTTCAAATAGTCCGAGCGGGCTGTGGTACTGATGCTGATATGTCGGCATAGGCCACTTGCTTTTTTTCTGTTCTGCGGTCAGTTCGATTCCTCCAGACTTTGCAAGGCCTGTTGTCTGGTGGTTTAGTACTTCCAATTCCTGATTCAATTCAATCAAACGGTGGCAGCAGTAGCGCACCGTTTTTAGTTCTGGAATTAATTCATCATAAGTCATGTTTTACCTCCTTAAAGCTTCGATTAATGCTTTTTGTGTTATGTTCTTGTGTTCTAGTGCATCCAGCATGTCCTCGTCTACTGTGCCTCTAGCTACGATCTGATAAATGATCACGTTTTGCTTTTGTCCTTGTCTGTAGATTCTGGCATTTGCCTGCTGATACAGCTCAAGGTTCCAGTTTGGAAGTGTGTACCAGATTGCGATATGTCCACCACGTTGAAGGTTAAGTCCGTGTCCTGCGCTTGCTGGATGCAAAAGCAGCACGTCTATCTTTCCGTCGTTCCAGTCCTTGACATCTTTTTCACTGTTTAGACTTCTTACTTCGATCTTTTGCTTTTTCAGATGTTCTGTGATGCGTTTTAGTTCGTGTTTGAAATAATAAAACACCATCACTGGGTTCTGGTTCGCTGATTCGATTAAGTCGTCTAGTGCCTCGAGTTTAGCCGTGTGAAGGGTTGCTACTTCTTCGAGCTTGTTTCCTAGCTGATCACGTTTATAGATTTCTCCTGATGTCATTTGTAGCAGCTGACCACATAGCACCCCAGCGTTGGCTGCTAGCAGTGATTCGTTGTTGTCTAGTTCCAGAACCTTCTCACGTTTGAAAGCGTGGTATTCTGTCATCGCTTTTTGAGGTAGTTCGATTGATTTTTTTAAGTACTGAACCGGTGGAAGTTTGGCGCAGTCTGCCTGATCCAGGCTCATGCATACATCACCTATTTTCTTGTATATTTTTTCCTCTGCATCCGGTCTTGGCTTCCAATCGTATACGATCATCCCGTTTCTTCTTCCTGGAATTAGGTATCTTTCTCGAAACTGAGTTAGTGTTCGACCTAATCTTTCTCCCTGGTCAATCAAGTATATCTGGCTCCAAAGGTCCGGAATTCCTTTCGGGGCTGGTGTTCCGGTTAGACCTATAAATCTGTCAGCTAGCGGCATAACTTTTCTTAGGGCTCTAAACCTCAAGCTTCTTGGATTCTTGAAAGTTGATAATTCATCAATCACTACCATGTCAAAGTCAAAGTATTTGTTGTCTACTAGCCAGGTAACGTTCTCTTTGCCTATGAGATAAATATCTGCCTTTTGTTGCAGTGCTTTCTCACGTTGCTTTGGAGTGCCTGCTATGATTGAATAGCTCAAGTCCTTAGTGTGACTCCACTTTTCTATTTCTTCGGGCCACGTGCTCTTTATTACGCGCACAGGGCCAATGATTAGAACTTTTTCTATGTCGATTAGTTTTAAAAGGCTGATGATCGTTAGCGTGGTTACAGTCTTTCCGGCTCCCATAGGGAGAAGAAGGCCACACTTCTTATGATCCAGTCCGAAGTTGATAGCCTTCTTTTGATAACTATGAGGTTTAAATTCTGTCAAAGTGTCGCTCCTCCGGTATGATTCCAGACCGCATCAGATTTGTTAATTCGTCCACCTGGGCTTTTGTGCTGATGCAGTATACTTTCATACCTGTTGCCCGTATTTGGGCTACTGTGGCTTTTTGTAGGGCTCTAGGCTTACCGCCTGGCCTTTTTACTTCTACAAAGAAAGCCTTTGAATTATATGTGATCAGTCTATCTGGCACGCCTGCGTTTCCTGGGCTTACAAACTTCCAGGCTTTACCGCCTAGCTCTGATACCTTTTTGATCAGATAATTTTCTACTTGATTTTCTATCATTTCTGGAAGAACTTCTTTTGAAGTTCGCGGTACCGCTCGGCGCAGTCTGGACACAAATCTTTGTTGTCAATTGTTGTGATCCACCCATCTGGAAGTCCTTCCCAGGTTTCGATTGTTTTTCCGTTTTCAATCTTGCTCTTTTCGATTCCGACTGATGTTTCTTTTCCGCATCGGTCGCACTTGATATACATTCTATTTTCTTTCATGTTCTATTCCTCCTCTAGTCTTCTTCTTTGTCTTGCTTGTTTCGAATCTATATTGATTTGAATTTCAGCGTGAGTGATATTGTAATACTCTTTTAGCTGATCCATGCAAATTATTACATCCGCCATTTCTTCGATCAGGTTATGTCTTAGCCCTTTGAACTCTAAGGGCTTTGTTTTTTCTTCCGGATTGCGTACCAGTTTAGAAATTGCCTTTTGTAGTTCTGATAGTTCTTCCATAGCGACCAGGCTCTGCCTTTCGATTCCATACCGGTCCATGGTTTCGTTGTTGACTCTTGCGTCTAATTCATGCATCAAAAAATGAAATCTTTTGCTGTCGTTTACTTTTATTGCCATTTCTGTGTCTCCTTTTCTGTTGATTTTTGGCCCTGGAAACGGATACGTTCGGAAACGCCTTCCAAACTCTTTATATATATACTATATTTTCTCGCGCGCATATACATACGCATATACTGTATTACACTATATATATTATATATTCATTAAGTTAGTAATATTTCTGTTTCTACCGTTTCCAATAGCTTAGAAAGCCTTATTTTATGCGGTGATTCACTGGAAACGCTCTATAATTTTAGCGTTTCCACATCCGTTTCCTTGGTTGCCTTGCATTTTTTTATAACCGTTTCCAGCGTTACCTAAATATGATTCCTGTTTTCCCATGTGAACTTAGGATTCAAATAAACCCGTTGTTTGCCATAGCAGGCTCCCCTTTGTCTTGGTGCTGGTCCTTTATTCCACCCTAAACTTTCCATGATTGCCTTGAGTTCTCTCTGGTCCACGGGTGTAAATTTATTCTTTGACCCATTCAAAACTTCGCACCAAATTTCGAGTAAACTTACGCAGTCTCTGATGTCTTCCCCCTTGTTCTTCGGGTCCTCCAACCATTGGACTCTGGCGTATAAATCCATATCTTTCCAGCCCTCTGGTAACATCCTATCTAGATAGTCGCGGACCATGTCCTCTCGGACACTGGTAAACGTGTGCTCCTTTTGCATCTGTTCGGCTCCGGTCAAAGCTTCACCCTGAAGGAATAACTTTTCTCCGTCCTTGAATCTTTGCTTGGCTTCAGCCCAGATCTGGTCCCGTTCTTTTGGTAGATCATCAAACACGACTTTCTTCGCTTTCGATATATCCGTATTGATCGGCCAGAATCTTCGGTTTCCTGTATAGTCTCTTAGGAATTCATCATCGTTCGTGGTTCCGAAAAACACGCACTGTCTCGGGTTGTCTGTAACTCTTCTTGCGTAGGCTTTTCTGTATCGGTCGTCCCTTTTACTTATAAACTGCTTCATGGACTCGATATCAGCTTTTCTGGCTGCAGATAATTCGGACCATTCAATAACCCATGATCCATGCAGGGCTTCGTATCCTTCTTTCCCTGAAATTGTAGTGATTGAATCTGAGAACCAATCTCCGCCCATGATGCTTAGCATATGAGATTTACCTATTCCCTGATGTCCTACGAGTACCGGCATATAATCCATTTTGCATCCTGGTGTGTAGATTCTGGCCACGGCTGCGGTAAAAGCTTTCCTTGCGACCGCTCTGCTGTACTCTGAGTCCTCGCTTCCTAGATAGTCTATAAATAGCGTGTCTAGTCTAGGTACTCCGTCCCACTCTAGTGTGTCTAGATAGTCTCGTACTGGGTGAAAGCTGTTTCTCTCCTGGACGTAGGCTATAGCGTCATCCACTTTTCCTTTGGCGACAATGTTGTATTTCTTTTCCAGATAGTATCTGAAGCTTGCGTCGTCCGTATCCGTCCAGGTCGGGTCGCTTGGATTGTAGTTCCACCAGGGCAGGTTTCCCTTCTTGACGGGTTTCTGTGCGAATAGGTCGTTGCCTCCGACTCCGTTTTTAAGCTTTGGGTCATTTAAAAGTATGCGGACTATGTTGTCTGTAGTTGGCTTGAAGTTTCCCTTCTTGTCCATGTCCATGGCATCCAGCCAGTCCTCGTCTACTTCTTCTTTACTGTCTTCTACTCCTTGCGAACCCCTCGCGGTGTCGTCCTTGAAGTCGTCCCAGTCTTCATGAATCTGTTCTTTCTTGTCATCTATAAGCTGCTTCCGGGTGCCCTCGTCGTGTTCCATTAGTTCGAGCATGTGTTCTGTGCTTGCTGGATCGTCTGGCCACTTGTGTATCCTTACAAGGTCATAGGCATTGCATAGCTGCTGCCCTGTCGGGTCTGTATTGTGATTACTGTATGCATACTTATCGTCATATATAACTAGGCCTCCGGCTGTTGATCCATTCGTATAGGTCCAGCGGTTCGGGTCTTCCGTCGGTGTGTATTCCTCTGGAATAAATGCCTCAATCGCTTCTTGAATCGTGTAGGCCCTGCAGAAGGCGCCAATCCATCCGGACTTAGATAAAGGGTCCTCCTGGTGTCTTATGTCGCTGTGATGCAGTTCTGTCTCTCTGTTAGATCGAGGCCAGTAGCTGATGTCATGCCAGTCTCTGTACTGCGCCAGGATGTCATCTGGGTTCAGGTACACGTTTCTGTCTCCTAGTTGTTCACAGATGTATTCTCCGTCCTTACTGGTGCTAGGCCAGAACATCATTCGTGCTGGCTGATACGTTGTGTCGTCGAAGTATTCCATTCCGATTGTACTTGCAATCCTTCGAGCGATTGCCTCGTATTCTTCGGGTGATACTCCTCTTTGTAGGGGCAGGATCCATCTGTATTTTGGCTTTTCCGGTGTGTGCTTATGAGTTGAGTAGATCACGCTGCAAAAGTCGCACGTTATTCGGATCAAGTCTAAAAAGTCTTTGTCTGCGAAGTCAGCATCCAATGTGATCATGCTACGTGATAGAACGCTTTGATTGTTTCGTCTGCCGTCTCTTAATTCTCCGGCTACGAATCCACCGACGTCCTTGATATTGGACTGCTGGTCCTTCGTCATGTTCTTGTACTCTTCCACCGTCTCTTTTGTTCGGGTCGTTTCTTTTAGTTTTTTTGTGAATTCCTCCCAGGACATTTCCTGGTTGAAATATTGCTTTTGTTTTCTGTTTTTGCAGGTTGCTATTTGCACATCCTTCAGCCTCCTGTCTATTCTTCCGCTAGAATATAAAAGATTCTCTGCCTTCTTTTCATTTCATATTCCATTTCTTATTTCCCCGATAGGCCACTTTCTGAAGCTCGTGTTTGATACTTTGCAGTGTTCCTTGCTGGAGTGTCCCATTGGCCTTGATCTCTTCTAGAAGCTTTGTAGTGCGTTCAGCGTGCTTGCTGGCGTTCTCTGTATCGCTTTCCATATATCTGCAGACTACGGTTAGAGCGTTTGCAATATTGTCTAGCCTGTTGCAGATACGGTCTGCAGCCTGGTTGATCGCTTTTTCTAGCATGTCTGCATTGTCGAAGCTGGCCATGTCTTCCTTCCGTCTTTCTTCGGGTGGTTTGTGTAGATAGCTTAGCCGAAGGGCTATAGCGTTTTGACTTCGGTTCTTTAATATAGAGCCGTATTCTTTATAAATCTTTGAGCTGCTATAGCCCAGGGCGTCTAGCTGCTTTAGAAGGTTGTCCTCCTGTTGTGTCCATTTAACACTCATGTTCTATCCTCCTAGCCTTGGCACTTGAGCTATATCCAAGCCGAACGCTTCCTTCAAAATATTTAGAATGATCAGCGCTGCTGTGATATAGATCAAGGCTATAATTAAATCTTGCTTATCTATTTTCATTTTTAGTCCTTCTTGTAATAATCGGATATAAATCCGTCTCCTACTAGAACCAAGTCTGGCGCCCAACTGATCGGCTTAGCCATTACGTCTAGCAGTTGTTTGAACTTTGTTTCTTTTTCTTCCGTCGGTACTTCGCAGATCACTTCATCATGAACGTGCATGATTGTTTTAGCTCCGATCTCGTCGCAGCCTTTTAGCGTCTCGCATAGGCAGTCTCGAGCGATTGCTTGTACTACGTTTTCTGTTAGTTTCCCTCCCCAGGTGTTTGTCCACTCCCACTTTCGGGTTGTCTGGTTCAATCCTAAAAAAGATACCTGGCCATCCTTGATTCGTGGTGTAACGTAACCTAAAATGCGCCCGTTGGGTAAAGATATATAGACGTTACTGCCGCCCTTGAAAACCTTCATATTTCGGTCTAGAATTGTGACTTTTCCATCTGTGATTGCATCCTCGAAGGCTCTGCCTAGTAAGTACCAGAAGTCCTTGATACGTGGCGATGCTTGTCGCCATTTGATTACAATCTCATGCTGCTGTTCTGGGCTTAGTCCCATTTTACTCGCTCCGAAGGCTTCCAGTGCTGCCGTTCCACCTCCGTATCCGAGGGCAAGTTCGGCAATCTTTCCCTTTTGTCTTAGATGTCCATTGATTCCGTGCTTTTCTACGGGCACTCCGAACATCTGACTGGCTGATGCACAGTAGATGTCTCCGCCGTTCTTGAAGACTTCTTGACGCCATGTCGTCCTTGTTAGCCAGGCAATCACTCGAGCCTCTATGGCTGAGTAGTCGGCAACTATGAAGGACTTGCCTTCAGGTGGTGTGATTACGGTTCTTAGAATCGTAGCGAATACATCATTCATGCTTGGATAGATGAGCTCTAAAAGTTCGAAGTTGCCTTCCTTCACGAGTGTTCTTGGTTCGTCTACCTCGTCAAAGCTAGGTCGTGGGAAGTTCTGCGGTTGGATCAGTCGGCCTGCCCATCTTCCGGTTCTGCCTCCGAAGAATTGGAAGGTTCCCCTGATGCGGTCATCTTCTCCGCACGCTCTCTGGAAGGCGTCGTATTTCTTGACGCTTGTTTTTCCTAACTCCTGGCGTATCTCTAGGGCTCTTCTTGTTTCGGGCCTTAGTGTACCTTTTAGAAGATCTTTCACGGCGTCCTTGTTTAAACTTTCGACGTCGTGTCCTTCCTGGTCAAGGATCCACTTCTTTAGCTGTGCTACGCTTTGCGGATTTTCTAGGCCTGTGATGTATCTTGCTTCCTCCATCAGTTCCATTCCGTGTTCTAAGCTGTAGGACTGAACGTTTTTTATGATCTGCGTATCTACGTGAATCCCGCGGTCATTGATTCTCTGGTCTCTGTGCCAGTTTTCCCATTCCTGATCAGATACAGGTATCAAGTTATTTAGCTTGTTATAAATGGCTTGTTCGGATTCCACGTCGCGCTTGTTGTATTCTATGAAAAGATTCCATTTCTCTGGATCATGTTCCGGTAGGTTCTTCCATCTTCCACCGTTGGCTTTTGTTGGCTTGCAAGGCTTACAGAAATACTGGATCAGCCTTTTTCCTGTAGCCAGTTTCACCTTGTCTTCTTCAAGCCCGAGTGCTGGTCCTAGTTGTCCTAAACTGGAAGGGTAGCCGTTCTCTGCGGCCATGATCATAGTATCTTTCCATTGCTCTGGTGGAAGGTATCCATCCTCTGTTAACTTCTTTTTTACTGCGTCTCCTAGAATATCTCGCTTCGCGTACTCCTTGACGTATCTGGTTAGACATACTCGTTCGAAATTTGCGTTGTGTGCCACCTTCGTTATGCTTTCATCCGCTAGCGCTGATACTAAAGAAAAAGGCAGATCCTCTTTCATTAAATCTAAAACTTCTACTGGATCATCGCCCCAGGCGTATCCGAATAGAAGTATTTTGAAGTCTAAACTCTCTGCGTATTTATAAACCCCGCAGGCTGCAAGGTCGACGCTGGAGTAGGTCTCCAGGTCGATATGCAGTATGGGCTTTTTACAACAAGGCACTTAGGTCGTCGCTTCCGGCTTCCTCGTCAAACTCAGAAGCGTCTCCAAAGTCGGCAGTTACACTTGAGTGTCCGCCTAACGGTTCTCCGTCCTTTACTTTTAAAACGCTGTTAAGGCCAGCCGCGATTCCAGTTCCGACTGTGTTAAATGGGTACAGATTGAAATTGATAGCTCCATAGCATCCGGAGTATACGTTTTCTTCAATCTCCTCTTTAGATGAGTAAGCGTATGTCACCCCATTTTTACGGTAGCCTACAGACACAGGTCTGTTACTTTTAGCGGATAGCATGTATTTGTTCTTGAACTCTGGCGCGCTGAATTTCTCGTCTGCGTCGCAGTCAGTGATTATACCTCTTGAACCAACTCCTGGCGCTTTTTTTAGCGGTGTTACTTTTCCCTTGAAGGATTGGCCGAACTTCTCAATTCCTTCTTGTACAGCTTCTTCGTAGGCTTTCTGGATACGTGCTAACGTCTCCCTGTCTTCCTTGTCGATTAGAATATTAAGGCTGTACTTCTTGTCCTGGCCTTCTACCACTGCGCGTGGCTCTGCTAAATGGCAATAGCAGAATCTTACTAATTTTGTTTTTACTTGTGACATCTTTCTGTTCCTCCTAGTTTTGCTCTTTGTCGCATTACGTTTTTAAGCTGTCGCTTTAGATCGTTTCTGTGTGGTCCTGGTTTACTGTTTCGAATCTCGGCTCGGATGCGGACCATCTTTTCATCCAAGTCTTTAATCGATTCCGTCCTTGAAATCATTTGCTACACTTCCAAACTCAGGACGTTTGTCGCTTACTGGCACTAGTGCTGGCTTTCCTTGTGGCTTCTCGATATACTCGCCTATGATTTCTACAAGCTCATTCTTTCCGACTAACTTTTCTAGAGCAGTGATAGTCTGAAGCTTTGGTTTTGGCTTTGTCATAATCTGATCGTATTCAAAGCCCGCATCTTGTAGAGCTTTTGAGGCTTTCGATTCATTTGTAATCTTTCTGCTGCTGATTCCTTCCACCACTTTATATCCTTCGTAGTGTGTTCCTTTTAGCGCCTGATCCAGTGCGAACTCTTGTACCTCTTTGGCCCAGTCGATAAGTCCCGGTAGTTCTGGCAAAAGCTCCGCGATTTGCTGATCTGTTAAAATCATTCCGCACATGCGCTGATATCTTTCATTGATTGCTTTCATTTTGGCGACGTGTGCTGCGCATTGCGCTTTGGCCTTGCAGAACTTGCACCACTCTCCCGCTTGCTGTTCTCCGTCTCCGTTCCAGGCTTCTTTTGCAGCTGGTTTAACTACATTCTCCATCCAGTCTGCCAGTTCTTCGGTAGTAAGTTCCCAGGTGCTGATGTGATCGCGTCTAGGCTGTACGATATGAAGCTTAACTTTTTCAAAATCGTACAGGCAGTCATATAAGGCCATAACTCCTGCGGCGTAAATGGTAAGCTGCGGATTATGTGGAGCATTTACTTTGACGCCTTTTCCGTATTTAAGGTCAATAACGTGGAGCGTGTGGTTACTTACGATTACAGCGTCGCTTGTTCCGAATCCTTCCGGAATCCATTGAGTCAAATCAACTTGTACCTCGATAAAAAGATCCGCGATATCACTTTTCTTTTTCTCTTTGTTGTATACCTCTAGAACATAGTCCTTATAAACGTTTGTAGCCTCGTCCATTTCTCCGTTAGCTGCCTTTACTTTTCTTCTTGGATGTCCTTCGATCCAGTTACGAAGTTTCTGTTCTGCTACACTGTGGGCTTCGGTCCCCTCTGCTGCGTAAGCACTTGGCTTTTCTTCGAATAGTTCCTCCAGTCTTGCGGAAGGGTGGCAGTGAATCCATTTGTTGGACCCACTGGCTGATAAAATCGCGTGTTGGCTAGGCATGTAGTGCCTCCCAAGCTTCCTGATATTTCTCTTTAGGAATGTCGCAGATCTTGCTTGCACCCATCTGAGTTAGGAATACCTTAAGGACCGCTACGCCTTTTTCTTTGGCAAATGCAACGCCGGCTTTCTGTAAATCTTCCAATGTAATTGGTTCTGCAGTCGGATCAGGTTTAGGCGTTGGCTTTACTGATTCCGGTGTAGGCTTTACAGTCTCATGAATAGGCTCGTCTTGAGTCGTCCAATCTTTGGCCATTGGAATCTTAGTCTCATTTTCTTTTTCTTTATGAGTTGGTGCTTCCTTTGTTGGTGTTTCTTCTTCCCATGGGAATGTTTCAGGCTCAGGCAGTTTTTCCTCTAGCCCTGCGCGCTTTAGGTCTAGCTCCTTGGCTAGCTCCAACACTTTTTTAGCGTCGTCGATTTCGCTTGTAGCGAATTGCAATGTTAATTGGTAATACATCTATTTTTCCTCCTCGTTTTCTGAATTGTCGTTATAAAGCTCCTTGTATGTATTAAATAATGCAGCTTTAAATTTTTCGCGTTCTTCCTCTGGTTTCTTTTTCAACGCTTCCTCGTATCTTCCTAAAAATTCATCAAAAGTCATTTATTTTTCCTCCTTATTTTTATTTGGTGTTAACCCACTCTTCTTTTAAATTCGTCACATGTAATGCAGAAAGGACATCCAAGGCCGTTTTCTGCGTAGCATTCATCGTGTTGAAGTATACCCCCCACGGTTCAGCACTTAATCGGCAATACCCCTCATAATACTCAATAGGTAAACCGTGATTATTCCAATCCTGTCCAATATAAAACGGGCAGTCTTGCGGATTGATTTCATCAACTATGATTTTCATTTGAATCACTCCAAGGCATGAGTTCCATTTTTGCGCCTTTTATGCTTTTGCTTAAATTTACTACCTGCTGCATAAAATCCTGAAGCGTGACATCTGCAGCGTGTTTTAGAATTAATTTATACTCCTCTGGATTGACACCCGTCGCTTCAAGAAAGGCTTCTATTTCTGCCACGTGTCCTTGAATCTTTGTCCCCATTTGCACGCTGTCTCCAACGTCCGATTTCAGTAGAACAGTTACCGTGAAAAGCTCCAATGCTTCCTTTGCGGTTTTTTCTTTTTCAATAGTGATCATGTTTATTCCTCCTCTGATATGTCACAATTTGCCAAAATATCTTCAATTGTTGCGTACTCATTAGCGCCTTTGAAATGTCCTTTTTCTTTCATCTCGGTTAAACAATTTATATTTTTGAACTGGTATTTTGGTGTATAGCCTTGTGAACAGCTTTGTAATAAATCATATTCAAATTTAGTTAACTTAATTGCGGGGGCTTTATACGGCTGCTTTAGCCACTCAATTGTCCTCTTATGACATTTTCTTGGAGTGTCTTTATCAAATTCGCAGTCACTGCATCTAGTTTGATTACATCGTTTAGGTTTTCTTTTGACTACCGCTAAATTCCACATGCAATTTTCTAGAATTTCATGTTTGTAATGGTCTAGATTAGTTTCAGGCTGATTTTCTTCTTTATACTGTTTCAATTCCTCCAGCCATGCTGCAAGCTGCAAAGCGGTTTCTCTGCCAAGTTCTCCTAGGCGTTGACTTTCAGATGCTTCCTTTGTGCTGGCAATTGCTTCGTCTAAATTCATTCTTTCTTTTTCCTCCTTGTATTTTTGAACACGTGCTGTATAATATAAGCGTGTTCTATTGCTAGAGCCTTATTCGTTTTCGAACGAGGTCTTCTAGCCTTTTTTTATAGAACGCTCGTAGGATTCTACGATATTCTTTTGTGTGAGGCCTAGATACTGAACAGCGCGCTTGGTTAGAATTACGTTGCTGTCGATATTCTCTAAGCCTTCTTTTTTTATGTCTTCCATGATCTTCTGGAAGATCTTGCTTCCCTTTTTCCTTCCGCAACCTAGAAACTTTGATAGTTCGGATTTGTTCATATATCCTTTTTCCATCATCTCGTATCTGTAGGCTGCTAGGTTTTCTACTTGCAAAACTCACCACCTCCTTTAAAGCATTTGATAGATCATGATCCAAACCGCTACGCTTAGCGATAGGATCAGGATTAGGATCGCAACGTTTAGCGCCGTTACCAGTCCAGATCTGAATTTCTGTTTTCTGATTCTTTTTTGTTCTGCATAGAAGGCTTCCAGTCTTAGTCTTTCTCCGTGAAGGTTGATACCCTCCGCAAAGTCTGGAAGTTCTGCGCCTGTTGTTTTGTGTTCCATTTCTCTTTCTTCCTTTCGTGTTACAATCTCCTATGAAAGGAGGTTAATCGTTTGAAGTTAAATCATGATTTAGTTCGGTTGCTTCTATCTGCAGTGGAAGCAAGTCCTGAACCCGTGAATCTGTCGGAGTTAACTTTCGACGGCTTTTCTTCGTATGATGTCAGAAATCATTTGAAGGAATTGTTTCGTCGTGGCTATATTAGTGGTGAAGTGAATAAATATCTTGCTTCTACTGATTACATAGCTTCTTTCCTTACTCCTGCGGGTTCTGCTTACTTAAAAGAATTGAATACTTCCGGTCTTAAGAAATTTCTTTACGCCACAAAACGTTTTGTTCGTGATCTGTTGATTCAGTATTTTTCTAGTAAGCTTCCTTAATTACTTTTTCTTGAAGAAGGGCTTAGTCCCTTTTTTCTTTTCTTCTGATTCTCCAATCCTGTACGGGTTTTCCCTCTCATATTCTTTTTCGATTTCCTTTTGATCTTTTTCTAGAACCGAGTCAAACATCCAAGGATCGGCTGCACCTAGTCTGAATTTGAGATGTATATGCATTTCTAGATATCCAGGCGTTGCTTCTGTTCTGAGTCTTGTGATCGGATAATCGCTGAGGTCTAAGTCGTTGATCTTGATTCCTTTCCCGCCATCTAGAATTTCAAAAGATTCAAGCTTTTTCATTTGTTCACCCTCTTTTCCTTTAGTCCTTTGATAGTTCCTCTAACGGCTCCTATCGCAAGACCGAAAATGATAGGTACTAGGATCATTATTCCCAGGATACTTAGCAATCCGAAAAATATTTTTTCCAACATCTATTTCACCTCCTCCTGTTTTTGTGGTTCCTTGGCTGCTGGTGCTGGCTGAGCGTCTTTAGCTCCGGCAATGTAGCCTTGGATAAATGATTTCTGCTTTTCGTTAAGACTTCTCGTAGCCTCTAAAACTTCGTTAAAGTTTTTTTCAGTCTCCTTATATTGAAATTGTTTCAAAACTTTTTCTCCTTTCTTGGTTTCGTTTCAAAACCTTACGCTGCTATTATAGTTCTGATTAAAAACTTTTGTCAATGATTTTTTATAAAATTGTTTTGTATCTTTACTTTTTTGAATGATAGTGTTAATCTTTAGGTGTAAAAAAGGAGGTAAATATGAGCACTATAGGTGAACGAATCAAGGAAGTAAGAAAAACTTTAGGTCTTTCTGGTTCAGCCTTCGGTGAAAAACTGGGACTGTCTAAGGGTGCACTTAGTAATATTGAAAGAAATGTGAACGGTGCGTCCGATCGTACTATTAGGTTGATATGTTCAGAATATTGCGTAGACTATTTTTGGTTAACTGAAGGAAAGGGTGAAATGTTTATAGATGATACAGAAGCCCTGATTGAAGCTCTGGCTGCCGAAAAAAATTGCACGCCTGAAGAAACTGATATGTTGAAAAAGCTTTTTTCTCTTCCTGAAGATCAATTTAATATTGTTCTAGGAATGATTAAAAATATGAAAGACGAGTAATCCTGTTTAGGTTGGTTACTCGTCTTTTATAAAAGAAAAATGCAGAACCTGTTTCCAAGTCCTGCACTCTTCCGTGTGTGTTCTATTGCTGTGTTCCGTGTCTGATCCAGATTCTTTGTAGGATTTTATAGGCCTGTTCAAGGCCCTTTTGGTCCATAGTCTGGAGCATGAATTCAATTTTCTTTTTGAGTTCTTCTATCCCATTGGCTTTCCCTTCTTCCTTATGTGCTCTCTTCTCAATTGTCTACAGTTTACAGCTATGAACGCATTTTGTCAAACTTTTATGGTTATTATTTTGTATTTTTTATTATTTACTTTTTGAACCTAAAAGATTAATATAAACCTAGGAGGTGTAATTATGAGTAAATTGAATGAAGTTTTATCTTCCAAACTCCCTGAGCTGATGAAAGAGTCTGGTGTCAGTCGTAGAGATTTGGCCGAGTATTGTGGTGTTTCTTATAACACAGTACGGTGTTGGGAGGTTGGCACTAAAGCGCCAAGGCCAGATATGGTTGTAAAAATTGCAGAGCGCTTCAACCTGAAACCCTTTGATCTGATGAGCGCGGCTTTTGATGATTCTTCAGTAAAGCCTGTCCGTTTCTTGTCTTTGGTTGCTGATGACGGTTCTGTATCAAATTCGAACAGTTCTCCAGTATTCACGTCTATGGCTACGGATGTTACGGCCGACTATGTTTATGTTATGCCTGATGATACCATGTACAAAGCAGATATTATTAAGGGCGACGTCTGTCTGATCCGTGCCACTGGTGCTATTCGTGCTGGTGTGCCTATGCTAGTGAAGTATCAAGGTAAAACCATGCTGCGCTTTATTATTACGCATAACGAAACGAATCAGATTGCCTTACGTACTGCCAGTCCGTATGCGATTGGTACGCTTTTATCGACGGCCGACTTTCATGATCAGGTTCAGGTGTTGGGCGTTTTAGTCGCTTTTCGTAGAAATTATAAAAGGAGATAATCCGTTATGGCTCAGCAAAAGGACACAAAAAGAGGGACCTGGATGTTCTATGGTTCCTGTAAAGATATTACCGGAAAGACTCAGCGATATTGTCGTCGAGGTTTCAAAACGAAAAAGGAAGCAAAAGAAGCCGAGCATGCCTTCCGTCTGGAAATGACTACCTCTCGGCCTTCTATAACCCTAAATGAAATGTTTCAGTTATACTGCAAAAACGCAGAGAATATGTCCGTAAAAGGATCCACTCTCTATACGCACGAGCATACTTATAGAAATCACATCCAGGATGATTTGGGAAGCATGAAGCTTACGGCGCTTACTACTCCCGTTCTTGATCAGTGGAGAAACCGTCTGCTTCAAAAGAAAAAACCAAACGGTCAGCTTTATGCTGCCCCCACTCTAAACGGCATTCTAGATACTCTATCTGTTATTCTTTCCTATTCCGTGAGACTTGGATATCTTGAAGTCAATCCGTGCAGATCTTTGCCTATCGTGAAAGATAAACGGAACCTGAAAGACCAGAGTCTGTTATTCTGGGAGCAGGAAACCTTTACTTATTTTATATCCTGCGTAGACGACCCGTATTGGCGTGATGTCTTTATGTTTATGTATGGCACTGGTGTCCGTAAATCTGAAATGTTTGCCCTCCAATGGTCGGATGTTGATCTAGGCAGAGGCCGGGTGCATATTTCTAAAACATTAACGATAAAAACGGAATCGGCTCCGTGGGAGATTACTCCACCTAAATCTAAAAACTCAAACAGATATATTGATCTACAGGATACCCTTCTAGATTGCTTAAGGCGTCGCTATAGCGAGCAACAAAAGAAGGACGGGTTCTCGTCCTCCTGGTTTGTATTTGGCCATATAAAGCCACTTCTGGCGCCCAGACTGGCTGTTGCTTTGAAGCGATACATCCAGGCTGCTGGTGTTCCGCCTATCTCCCCTCATGGCTTTAGGCACTCTCACGCGACTCTGCTGATTCGTGCCGGTGTAGATGATCAGCTGATCGCAGAAAGGCTGGGCCATTCTGTTAGTGAATTAAGAAAAACTTATGCCCATATATACTCCGAATCTAGGCGTGAAATGCTGGATAAACTGAACAAAATTTTATAAAAAATACATCAAAAATACATCACAAAGTAGCTAGGTGCTTTATATATAGTCATTTTAGCTACTTTTTCTCAATGTTAAACATAGAGATGTTTTTTACATTTGTACTCGACCGAAAATCGAAAATCGGTCGATGAAAACGATTTTTTTAAGCTTTTGTCGTATTTTCGTTTTGAATATTCTTAATAATATCCGTTAAATCCGCTTCATTGATAGCACCATCATAGAAATCATTCAACGTTTCAATCAGACCCTTATCATCTGGTAAAACCGTTTCAAACACTTCTTTCATGTGTGCAGCCTCCTGACTTGAACCTGCATACTTAACAGTCGCATGAATCATAGATGTATAGATAACATTCACCAACATTAAGTGATACTTATTGTTGTAGCCATCATTACGATTATCAATGATTGTATTGGCACTGATTAGAGCTGCACCTTGATACTTGGCTAAAGTAGGAAACTCTAAATAAAGTCCCTTTACCGTCTTATATGTCATTAGTTTCAGTGCATATACACACGCAAATTGTTCTAAATCACCTAACATACGTAAATGATCATCACTGTCTAGAACCTTTTTAAAATTGATATCTAATAATCTTGCCAAAACATCACTCACACATTCAAGATTGGTCTTACAAACCACTTCCTGACGACCATCTAAATCCGTTGTGATTATGAATAAATCGCCTTCGCGATCATAAAATATATTATCTGGATGTCTTAAATTCACCATGTGATCACCTTTTAACGAATAAAATTCGTACCCTTTCTAATTTCCTTTTCAGGCAAACCATACGCTTCTTTACCTAAGGCAATACTTTTCATCAAGAACGTCATATTACGAGCTAAAGCACGCATTGTTTGTTTACCCTCTTCATCCTGATTGGCTTCTTGCGCAGTATTTCCATGAATTGAATTCCAATATTGACTCGAAACAACAGGCATACCACTGATTGTAAAATACTTATTTAATTCATCAAAAGTAGCACTCGCTCCGCCACGACGACAAGAAACAACACTAGCCCCCACCTTCATTGTCTTATCAAAACGCGAAATATAGAACAAACGATCTAATACTGCAATCAATGTTGCATTCGCGCTGGCATAATATACAGGACTTGAAACGACCAATCCATCCGCTTCTTCAAATTTAGGTAACAATTCATTGACAATATCATCATATACACACTTGCCAAGTTTCGTACAAGCACCACAAGCTAAGCAACCACGAACAGCTAAGTTTCCAACTTGTATAATTTCGGTTTCAACCCCATTTTCTTTAAATACAACTTCCATTTCACGCAAAGCCAAATCATTCACTCCACTCGCATGTGGACTACCATTCAACATTAAGACTTTCATATTTTTCCTCCGAAAAAACCTATCTCTATTTTATCATTTGCGTCAACATGATAAAATGATATTTATGAAACGAATAGTAACCGGAATATTAGCGCATGTCGATGCAGGTAAAACTACTTGTATCGAAAGTATGCTTTATACATCAAAAACAATCCGAAAATTAGGACGTGTCGACCATCAAGATGCCTATTTGGATTATGATAATCAAGAAAGAGAAAGAGGCATTACCATTTATTCAAAAGAAGCTCACTTTCATTGGAAAGATAGTGAAATCTATTTGATTGACACACCCGGCCACGTCGATTTTTCAAGTGAAATGGAAAGAAGTCTTCAAGTATTAGATTTAGCCATTCTTTTAATCAACGGACAAGACGGTATTCAATCTCACACTTCTACCATTTGGAAATGCTTAAAACACTATAAGATTCCTACGCTGATCTTTATTAATAAAATGGATATTAGCTATAAGACACAAGAAGAGCTTATGAATGATCTTAAAGTGCATTTTTCATCCAACTGTATCAATTTTAAATCAAAAGATGCTGAAGATGAACTGTCCATGTTGAATGAAGATATCATGAATCACTATCTAGAAACCGAAGAAATCGATTCATCACTTCTTCAACAAGCCATTTTTAAAAGAGAATGCTTCCCCGTATTCTTTGGTTCTGCCTTAAAAATCCAAGGCATCGAAGATTTAATGGATGCGATCATCGATTTATCTTTTATCCAAGATTACCCTGAAGATTTTGGTGCTCGTGTATACAAGATTTCAAATGATGACCAAGGCAATCGTTTAACCCACGTAAAGATTACGGGTGGTGTTTTAAATGCCAAAGATAAAGTTGGTACAGATGAAAAGGTAGATCAAATTCGTTTGTATAACGGAAAACAATTTGAAATGGTACAAACCGCTTATCCAGGAATGATTTGTGCACTAAAAGGATTGAACAAGTATGAAGTAGGTCAAGGGCTAGGCTTTGAATCTGACACGACAAAACCACTCTTAAATGCCTATATGAATTACCAACTCCTACTTCCCGAAGGTGTAGATGCACTCACTATGATGCGCTACTGCAGTGTACTTGCTCAAGAAGATCCGCAGCTACAAATTGAATATGATGAGCAGACGAAACAAATTTTCTTAAGGCTAATGGGATCAATTCAAATGGAAATTCTTCAAAAAGAAATTGAGAAAAGATCTAAAGTTAACGTTGGTTTTACAACGGGTAAAGTTTTATTTAAAGAAACCATTCAAAATAGTGTGATTGGTGTAGGGCACTTTGAACCTTTAAGACACTATGCCGAAGTACACTTAAAACTTGAACCATTACCTAGAGGTAAAGGACTTGTGTTTGAATCAAACTGTTCCAATGACGATTTAGCTTTAAACTGGCAAAATCTGATTTTAACGCATTTAAAAGAGAAACAACACAAAGGCGTATTAACTGGATCGCCAATTACCGACATAAAAATCACTTTAGTGGCCGGTAAAGCCCATTTAAAACATACAGAAGGTGGGGATTTTCGGCAAGCAACCTATCGTGCTATAAGACAAGGTTTAAAAGAAGCAGAATCTGTATTATTAGAACCTTATTATAGTTTTGAATTAGTCGTTGAAAATCAATATGTTTCAAAAGCCTTGTTTGATTTAGAAAACAGGCATTGCTCATTTAAAATTGAAGAAGACATGAACAATCTTGTTCACATAAAAGGAACGGGACCCGTTCGTGAGTTGATGGACTATCAAAAAGATGTCATCGCATACACAAAAGGAAAAGGCCAATTTATTTGTGAATTAGAAGACTATCATGAGTGTTTTAATCAAGAAAAGATCATTGAAGAAACAAATTATGATAGTGAAGCCGATTTAAACAATCCAACCGGATCTGTATTCTGCGAACATGGAGCAGGTTATTTTGTGCCTTGGGATGAAGTCAAGGAGCATATGCACATCCAAATTAAAGAAGCCAACACAACTTCCTATGCTTCTTATGTAAAACATACTGTTCGTGAAGAAGAATTAAAGAAAGTATTTAATTCACTTGGTGGAAACAACAAGAAATCTGAAAAGCCAATCAAGAAAAAAGCGAAGGTTGATATGAATTTAAATCAGATTCATGTCGAAGATAAAAAGCCAGAATGTTTAATGATTGACGGTTACAATATGATTTATGACTGGCAAGATTTAAAAGATATTGCCAAAGTAAACATTGAATCTGCTCGTGATGAATTGATCAATCGAATCTCGAATTATCAAGGATATAAGCGGATCAAAGTCATCTTAGTATTTGATGGATATCGCGTTAAAAACAATACAGGTTCACATTTTAATCAAGGAAATCTAGACATTATTTATACTAGATACAATCAAACAGCAGACAGCTATATTGAAAAGGCTGTACACGACTTAAAAAAGAAATATGAATTATCAGTTGCGACAAGTGATGGCTTGATTCAAAATGCGATTTTGGCCAATGGCGCAAAAAGAATTTCAGCTCGTGAACTTGAGATCGCCGTAAAAAACGTAAACAAACGAGCTCTTTCATACCTAAGGAAATAGTTTATGATATAATTAAGTGGCGAAAAAGATGGAGGAATTTAATTATGACAAGAAAGATTGCCATTATTGGAGCCGGTCCTGCTGGCTATACATTAGCTCAAGAATTAGTTAAAACAGAAAATGAATACCAAATTGATATTTTTGATAAGGAAGCTGAAATTGGTGGAGCCATTTACACAGGTATTCCTGAATATCGTATGCCCAAAACATTCTTAGAAAAAGCCTATAACGGATTGATTGAAGCCGGTGTTAAATTCCATTTTAATACTTTTGTGGATCAAACTATGTTTAAGGAATTACAAACAAACTATGATTATGTAGTTGTAGCAATTGGTGCCCAAATTGAAAATACTTTTGGTTTTGAAACAGGTAATGGCGTCGTTGCCGGCTTAACATTACTTTACGATTTAAATATCAATCACAAACAAGAAGACTTCAAAAAATATAAAAAGGCCATTGTTTGGGGTGGTGGAAATGTTGCGATGGATTGCGCAAGATCATTAGTTCGTATCATTGATGATGTCACAATCGTATATCGTAGATCTTTACAGGAAATGCCTGCAAGTCCTGCAGAAATCAAAGCCTGTGAAAAAGAAGGGATTAAGATTGCCTTCTTAAACAACATTAAAGACATTTTAAAAGATGAAAACGGAAATGTTTGTGGTGTTCAAGTTGCGAAAATGGAACTTGGAGAAATGGATGAATCTGGAAGAGCAAGCTGCCACGAAGTAAAAGATTCATTATTCACAATGGATTGCGATCTAGTTGCGATGGCTATTGGTCAAAAAGTAGACTTCACTCCATTAAATGACGATTTAAAAGCAACGGATACACACACCTCTACATTAAAGAATGTATACATTATTGGAGATGCCTTCACTGGGCCAAAAACAATTGGTAGTGCTGTAATGGAAGGTAAAAAGATTGCCAAAGAAATCATAGGAACGAAATAATCGTTCCTTTTTTCTTTAGAAAACAAAAAAAACTACCTACGCAAAAATTTGTAGATAGTTTTCAGAATTATAATCTCTTTTCAAATCCACCATCAATTTCTTGATCCTCGCTAATTGTCACAAAAGCCTTTGGATCAATTTCATTGATAATTTTTTTGAAGTTACGAATCTCATACTTATTGACAGCACAAAATAAAATATATTGGTCTGTATCTGTATACGCACCTTTCCCCATCCAATACGTTACTCCACGACCTGTTCTTTCCATGATCACATTCTTCATATTTTCTTTCTTTGTGAAAATCAATACAGTCATATTGATATTCTGATAGTGGATACGATCACTAATAAAGTAAAGAATGGCCACAAAGATAATGGAATATAGTGATGTCTGCAAATCAAAAATAAAGGCACAAATTGTAAATAAGATGGAGTTGATAATAATCGAAAGCTTACCGACTGAAAAGCCTGGTTTTGTCTTCGATAAACATACACCGGCAATATCCATACCACCGCAACATCCACTACTTTGTAAAGCAAGTCCTACTCCAATACCACACATTAAGGCTCCAAAGATACAATTTGAAAGCATGTCTGGCATAATCACAATGGATTGTTTTGGCAAAATAGATAGAGTAATGGTTTGCACCACTAAACTAATGACCGTCTTGATACAAAACTCTTTGTTCATAATCTTAAATCCCATCACAAACAAAGGAATATTAATCATAAAGTTAATGATTCCCACCAAGTTCATATGCCCAAGACTTGGAATCATCTTCACAATAAAATACTCGATGATCTGTGCAATCCCAATGGCACCACCAAAGTTGATTCCATTCGGTGTCACAAATAAATAAATTCCTAACGAAAGTAAAATACTTCCTATAATTAACTCAATATACTTTTCAACATTTTCTCTCATTTTTACCCCAACCTAATCTACATACATAGCTAAGTATAATGGAAGAGTTATTTTTTTACCATTAATTCCACAATTTCCATTCACAAATTTATATCCATAAGGAATATTTTCATTTTTCAACAATTGATCCATTGATTGTGAACGATTATTTCCTGCCTTTACTTCGACTGGAATTACTTTTGTGTTTTGTTCAATCAAGAATTCTATTTCTAGGTTCTTATTTTGGTAATAATGAAGCGAATGACGACTTTTCATTAAAATATCCGCTATTAGATTTTCATATATACCACCCTTTACTGGCCCTGTTAAAGTATCATCTAATATAGCCGATTTCATTTCAAAACCATACATTGCCACCAACAAGCCTAAATCCGTTAAATACATCTTAAAAAATTTATCATTTTCATATCCAACTAAAGGAAATTGACAGGCAGTTACATTTTTACAAAGCCATACAAGCCCAGCATCTCTTAACCACTCAATACTATTTTCAAATTTTCTTGCGGTAGCCTTAGATTCCACAACAGAAAACTGAAATTTTTTATTCTCTTTTGCGAGTTGCTTCGTAACCGACATGTAACAATTTTTTACCTTTGGTTTTTCAGATGAAGAAGCATATTTTGAAATATCATCCATATAGCTTGAAATAATTTGTTCCTGAACTTTTTGTACTTGTCCAAAATGATTCGAGTCTAAATATGTTTGCACAACTGCAGGCATTCCACCTACGACAATATACTCACGAATCAATCGCATGAATTGATTGTGTATTTCCTCAGGAATTCTCTCTTTTGAATCATAATATTTTTTTAACAACTCCAACGTATTTTCATTGTATCCTTTTGCCCACAAGAACTCTTCAAAATCTAAACCATACATTGTAACCGACAACTCATAGCCAACAGGTATGCTCGTTACTTCTTTATAACTGATACCCAATAATGAACCACTTGCGATTACATCATATCTGTTATCTAATGCCAAAAATTTCAATGCCGTACGTGCATTCGGACATTCTTGAATTTCATCCAAGAAAATCAATGTATCCCCTTCAATAAATCGTATATGAGGCATCACCAATGTCATTCTCGAAAATATTTCTTCTGCTGATAATGAATTTTCAAATATAGTCATTAATTGTGGATTCTCGATAAAATTTAAATAAATATAACTCTTATAATTATTCTTTCCAAAATAATCAATAATATATGTCTTACCAATTTGTCTTGCACCACGAACCAATAAACACTCTTGATTTTTTTCTTTTGACCACTTCAACAATATATCATAAAACTTTCTTCTTAACATAAATACCTCCTAGTCACATTATATCATTTTTGCATATTTTTCGATGTTATTTTTTACTTTTATGCATATTTTTTGAGGTTATTTTAAACAAAAATGCACATTTTTCGAAGATATTTTCGATCAACATGCATATTTTTTCTATTTATCTGTAATTTGGTAGTACAAATGACGAATCGCCATTAAAGGATAATACAACAACATTCTAGGTCCAGAAAAACGCATAACTTTACGAATCTGTTCTCTTTTATCCTTCTTGTAACAATGTACCTTACATTGCGAACAAAATGTCTTTGTTTCCATAAAAGGACACTTTTCAATGCGCATCTTTGCATATTCATACAAATCTAAGCATTCTTGACACAATTCTTTATCTTTATGATTCTTTCTGCAATACAAATGTATCATCTCATACACTGTACGCATTTCTTTTTCTCGCTTATCCATTAACTGACTCTTTCAGATTCCATATGAATCACACGATCACAATGTGATAAAGTTGATTCTCGATGTGAAACAAAAACAATGGTCTTATCTTTTCTTTCTTCATAAATTGATTTTAAGATAGCCCCCTCATTTAAGCTATCCAAATTACTCGTTGGCTCATCCAATAAAACAAGTTTCGCATCATGCAAAAACATACGTGCAAGACCCATTCTTTGTCTTTCTCCACCGGATAACGAACTACCCAGTTCTTCCACCATAGTTTTATAGCCATTTTGCAACGACTGGATGTACTCATGAATATTTGCCTTCTTACAAGCCACTTCAATTTCTTCCATAGTCGCATTTTGTTTAGCCACTCTTAAATTGTTTTCAATTGTATCATGGAAAAGAATCGTTTCCTGCGTTACATACCCTTCATTTTTTCTTAAATTGGAAGTGTTTAAAGAGCGAATATTTAACCCATCCACTAAGATGCTTCCCTTTGACACATCCCAGAAGCGCATCAACAATTTCAACAACGTACTCTTTCCACTGCCACTCTTACCTTGAATACCAATCACTTCATTTTCATGGATGTTTAAATTCATATCCTTTAAGATCTGTTCCTCTTCATACGCAAAATCTACAGAAGATACATCTACCATTTTAAAGTCTGTCTCTTCTTTATTCTCTACTTCTTCAACCATAGGTGACTCATCCAAAAGTGATATGACTCTTTGTCCAGCTCCAATTGTCTGTGATAAAGTTGAACCCAAATTTGCCAATGCGATGACAGGTCCAAAAGAAGATATTTGAAGAACACCCGATACAATCGTTGATTCTATTGAACTATTCAAATATAAATGAATCAAACATAAACCTAAAGACAATAAGACAACGCAAAAGTTTGTCAAAGAAATCGTCTTAGCTTGAAAATACTTCAATTCCTTCTCACAATTTGCCAGGGAAGAAGTCTGTTTATTCAAACCTGATAAGCGACAATCTGTATCCATATACTGCATACTTTCCTTTAAGCCACGCATACTCTCTAATACATAACTATTTAGATTGGCAGCTTCTTTACGATACTCTACACCAATCTGTCTAGATTGTTTGGAAATATAAATTGGTAAAACCACTCCCACAACAACGTAAACAAAAAGTGAATAAAGTCCATAAATCCATCCAAACTGCACTTGAATACCCACACAAATTAGACTTGTGACAAACGCAATACAAATTGGAGAAATCGTATGTGCGTAGAACACTTCCAACAATTCAATATCCGAAGTAATTAAAGAAATTAAGCTACCCTTATCTTTCACTTCTAGTTTTGCAGGACACAATTTTCTTAATGCCCCAAACACCTGATCACGAATACGAGCTAACAATTTAAAGGCAATATAGTGATTACATGCTTGCTTTGCATAGCGCAAGATTCCTCTTAAAAGGGCACATACAAACAACAAGATCACGATTGTGTTAAAGCTAAATAAAGAGTTGTTTACTAATACCATACTTGATAGAACAGGAATAAAAATAGCGCATAAAAAGCCTGCCACACCCATTAAAATGGAATAAATCATAAATCCTGTTAAAGGAAATACAAGCTGAATTAAACGTGAAAATATTTGAATTGTACTCATATTAGCCACCATATCTTTCTAATTCTTTTTGCGTAGTAAACAAGTCACGATACACACCATTCTGTTGAAGCAACGCCTCATGTGTTCCACTCTCTACAATATCTCCGTCTTTCAAACAATAAATCACATCTGCATGAATTAGATTTGCCAAACGATGCGAAATACAAAGCACAAGCTTTTCTTTTGACAACTCATATAATACTTCCATGATTTTATTTTCGCTCTCTACATCAATATTACTTGTTGCCTCATCCATAATATAGATGGGTGAGTCCTTCAGTAAAGCTCTGGCCAAAACCAAACGCTGTCTTTGTCCTCCAGATAAGTTTTTACCACCCTCTAAAATGTGCATATTAAGTCCACCTTGTTCATGCACAAAATCAAGGATACCCACCTTTTCTAATACGCTATTCATTTCTTTTTCAGAAGCATCTTTAGCCACCGACAAATTGTCTTTAAGCGTTCCACTAAACAAATAGCTCTCTAAAGAAACCAAAGTCATATATGGATAGATATTAATATCCTTGATTTCATAATTTGATAGCTTAAGTTCACCATTATAGTTCGAATACTGTCCCATCAATAAAGAGGCAATTGTACTCTTACCACTACCACTCTCACCTACAAAACCAATCATTCCATTATGAGCTTTAAAATTTAATCCATGTAAAACTGATGTTAGCATATAAATAGGACTAGTCAAAAAGAGAAAATTTACACCAGTGGTA
>NZ_JAJDMK010000139.1:0-2197 GCF_020593575.1 Holdemanella sp. DFI.5.55 | reverse complement strand
ATATAATGCAATCAAGCATAGCCACTCGAAAGATGATTCGTGATTCAATGGACCATATGCCACGGCTAGAGGCTTGGAAAATGCCTAGGGTTGTCAGATGGGTACTCACATTTACTTTTTGATGGAATATAGAAATCTTTCATCAAATACCATTCATATGTATAGATGATGATAACTGTTCTAGAATGTTTGCTTATTATCAGTTGTAAGATATATCTAAACCTAATGTTATAACAGTTCAGAAATATGTTCCTACGTCTTCAAGTGCAATTATTAGCGTAATCCGTTACTTCTTTGACGCTGTTTTGGAAATACCATTGTCCAAAAGACAATCTCCTAATATTCAATATGTTCCTATTGTATGATTCTACTGAAATTACCGTTTTTACGAATGAGCAGATACGATTGTTGCTTGATACAAACGATGTACGACTTCGTACTTTTCTACTTTTTGATTTAAACGCATGATTTAGAGTAGGTAAAATGGTTCATTTAACGTTGAACGGCAAATTCTCTAAAATTTTAGCTGCACTTTAAAATACAATCAGAATAAATAGTAAATATGACAGAAACCGAAAACTATTCTTCACCGCAGCAAATTATTATACATTTAAAATAGATATTCTACCTAGTTAATCTTTAAACACTCATAGATTTTCAACTATACAACTTTTAAATCCAATTTTAAGCAACACTGGTATTTAATTGCGGATTACCCTCTTCTTCTTAATCTTTTCCCATAATTAATTATAGGATTTTTCATAATAAGCAATACGCAAGCGTATGCTATTGTAGCTAATATAATTATTACTATTGTATTCTCAATCTGACCAAAGTTTTCTATGTATACAGTTTTACATATTACAACTATCACAAAAGTCCCAAATGTCGTTGATACAATATTTCTTCTATCTAATTTTATTTTTACTATATCCTTCGAATAATACACACAAATCAATAAAGAACACAATTCAGCTAGAAATGTTGTAAAAGCAGCCGCATTCTGTTTTCCAAATGGAATCATAATTAAGTTTAAAATCACATTAAGCAGTGCACTAGCAATCATAGCAATAAGAACCTTTTTCTCTTTTTTATTAGGTACTAACACACATGAATTATAAAACCAGCCAAAAACACTGACAAAAAGTGCTAAGCTTAATATCTGTAAAGCTTTTGTACCTTCCATATATTGTTCACCAGAAAGCATGCCAATAATATTTGAACTCATTAATCCTAAACCTACTACAGCTGGCACAACTATTGCTACAAGTGAATTCACAATACTATTTAACGTGTCAGTATACTCTTCTTTTTTATTGTTAGCTAAATAATTAGATAATCTAGGAATTGCTACAATTAGTATGGATGCTAGCATACTTTTGACTATTGTATAAATCTTGGTAGCTACAGAATATAAACCTACGTTATAATCTGAAGCCATAAAACCTAAAATCGTTGTATCTGAAGAAATATAAATAATTTTAGCTACTTCCATAGCAAAAAACACAAGGACAGGACGAATATGAATAATCAAATTTTTGCTAAAAATCACACGTATTTTACAATACTTTTTTGCTTGAATCCAATTTATAATATTTGCACCCACATTAGCAAATACTGTGATGCATGCATAAATATATAAATCACTTTTATTTTTTACTAACAAGAACATTAAAACAAGTGATATTGCTTGAAGAAGAATGCTTCGTACTGTGATATAAAGAAAATTTTCATATATTTGATATAACCATTCAACACCGATAGTTGTAAAAAACAATTGAATACTAAGTATCAAAATTAGGACTTCATATTCTTGAAACTTTGGTATTATAAATATGCATAGAAACAAAAATAAATATGATATACATGTTGAGATTAAATTAATCGAAAATATTTCTGAGGAAAACTCTGACATTTTTTTAGAATTTCCTATATAACGAGCTCCTTCTCGCACACTATATGTAACTATTCCTAATCCAGCAATTAATTGAAAATAACTTATAATAGATGTTGAAAAATTATATTTCCCAATATTTTCTACTTGCAAAATTCTTGAAACATAGGGAAATGAAATTAGAGGGAAAATAACAGACATTGCGGTCTTAATTCCATTAAGAATTGCATTTATAGTTAACGATTTTTTTTGGATATTTAAATTCTTGTAGGGTCGAACATAGTCCTTAAATTTTTATAGGGT